>SCTL01000953.1 GCA_004297495.1 Verrucomicrobiota bacterium | reverse complement strand
ATCGCGTCGTCCGGCAAAGCCAGCCCGGCAGAATGGTTTTCGAACCGAGCGATCCGGCTTTGCGCGCGAGCAAAATGAAGACAGCCTGCGTGACGTCTTCCGCCAGATGCGCGTCGCCGACCTGCCGCAGCGCCACGGAATAGACGAGATTGATGTGTCGCGAAACCAGTTCAGCGAACGCCGCCTCCGTGCCGCTTTCGGCGTAATCCCGCACCAGTTCCATGTCTTCGGTCGTCATTTCACCAGATGTATGGACGCGGAACCGAAAAGGTAACAAGCTTTGTTTTTGGGAAACAAACAAGGTTCACGTGGCGGCGGTGTCCCTCGTTTTCACCAAGCATATCGCCGCTGTGCAGGGGAATCTGACTGAGTTCTTCTGTTTTATGTGCTGCATGTTCTGTCAGATGTCTGCGGGCGTCCGGTTGCTACCTGGCGCAACACGCTTGGCCGGTCTCGCGGCTTTACTTCCGGGGTTTTGTCGCGCATTTTGCGCGGCGCATGAAGAAAGTTTTCCTGGGCCTGGCGGCGTTAGTTTTGCTCGCGTCGCTGTGCCGGACCAATGCCGAGACAACCAATCCCGCGCCGGATTTTCAAGAGGTCTTCAATCTGGTCCGCGACCAATTGAAGGGCGCGGACACGGCGGAGATGAATCGCGCCGCCGTGCAGGGGCTGCTCCAGAAATTCAACGGTCGCGTCGCGCTCGCCGGCGATACGACTGGCGCGGCTGCGGTGGCGTTGGTGGCGCGAACAAATGTTTTCGATGACGGTGTGGCTTACGTGCGCGTCAACCGGGTGGAGGATGGACTGGCGGAAAAAATCTCCAGCGCTCTCGCGTCGCTCGGCGCGACCAACAAGGTCAAAGGCGCGGTGCTCGACTTGCGCTTCGCCTCGGGAGAAAATTATCCGGCCGTGGTCGCGACGGCGGAATTGTTTATCAGCAAGGAAACCGACTTGCTGGACTGGGGCAAAGGTGTCGTGAAAACGAAAGCGAACGCGGATGCATTCAACTTTCCGCTGGTTGTCCTGGTGAATCGCGAGACGCGCGGCGCGGCGGAAGCGCTGGCGGCGGCGTTGCGCGAGGCGGGCGTGGCGTTGATTCTCGGGAGCGGCACGGCGGGGAACGCCTTTTCGTATCGCGAGTTTCCCCTCAAATCCGGCCAGCGCCTGCTCGTGGCGTCGGGCAGTGTAAAACTCGGCGACGGAAATGAATTGCCCGCCACGGGTTTGAAACCGGACATCCAAGTGGACGCGAAAGTTGAGGACGAACGGAATTACCTCGATGATCCGTACGGAGCGAAAGGGCAGGGCGCGGCGAGTGGCTCATTAACTAATCGCCCGCCGCGTCGGCCCCGCATCACCGAGGCCGATCTGGTGCGCGAGCGGCGCGAGGGGACGAACATTGCGGACTTTACGCCGGCACGCGATCGCGAGCCGGAGAAGCCGCAGTTACGCGACCCGGCGCTGGCGCGCGCGGTGGATTTGCTCAAGGCGCTGGCCGTGGTGCGAAAGGGGCGCTCCTGATTTCATCAGCGGCGTGGGATTCGGGGTTGACGCCGTGGTTTTCCAGCCCAAACTTTCCCTTTGCTAGTGGTGACATTTTTTGAATGAAGACTTTTCTGTTCGTCTGCACGGGTAATATTTGCCGCAGTCCGATGGCTGAGGGTTTGTTTCGTCATGCCCTGGCCGGTCGGGACGGTTTTGTGGCCATCTCCGCCGGTCTCGGCGCGGTGAACGGCCAGCCACCCAGCGCACACTCGGTCCGGGCGATGAAGGAAATCGGCATTGATATTTCCAACCAGCGCAGCCGGATGCTCACGGCCGAGCTCGTGCAAAAGGCGGATTACATCCTCGGCATGACGCACAGCCACGTGGACACGGTGACGCTGCTTTATCCGCAGGCGGCGGAGAAAACTTTCTTGCTGCGCGAGTTCGATGAGACGCTCGATGCGTTTGAAAAAGACATCAGCGATCCCATCGGCGGTTCGTACGAGGTTTACACTGAATGTCGCGATCAGATCGAGCAGGGCATCGCGTCGTTGCTGAGATTTTTGAATCAGGCGGAAGCAGCGGCGGGCAGAACCATTGGAGGCAAAGTGAAAACAACCATCGCACTCGGAGCGGACCACGGCGGGTTTGAACTCAAGGAAATCCTGAAACGCCACTTGCAGGAACGCGGTCTGGGCGTGATGGACCTCGGCACGCACTCGAAAGACTCGGTGGATTATCCCGACTTCGCGCAGGCGGTGTCGCAGGAGGTCGTCGGCGGCCGGGCGCAACTCGGCTTGCTGATGTGCACGACGGGCATCGGCATCAGCATCGCGGCGAACAAGATTCCCGGCATCCGCGCGGCGCTGGTTTCCGATGAGCAGACCGCCGGCCTCGCGCGCCAGCACAACAACGCGAACGTGCTTTGTCTCGGCGGCAAGACCACGCCGCCGGAAACGGCGAAGAAGATTCTGGACGTTTTTCTCAGCACGCAATTTGAAGGCGGACGCCACGAGCGCCGCGTGAACAAAATGGAACCCCACAACACCCCCATCGAATTGAAACTGCAATCCGTTGATCCGGCCATCGCAAACACCATCGAACACGAACGCCTGCGGCAGCAGGAAAACATTGAACTCATCGCGAGCGAAAACTTCACCAGCCCGGCGGTGATGGAGGCGCAAGGCTCGGTGCTCACGAACAAATACGCCGAAGGCTACCCGAAGAAGCGCTGGTATGGCGGCTGCGAAAACGTGGACGAAGTCGAGCAACTCGCCATTGATCGCGCGAAGAAACTGTTCGGAGCCGAGCACGCGAACGTGCAGCCGCACTCCGGCAGCGGCGCGAACATGGCGGTCTATTTCGCGTTCCTCAAACCCGGCGACAAGATGCTGACGATGGACCTGAGCCACGGCGGACATCTGACGCACGGTAACAAGGCGAATTTCTCCGGCAAGTTTTTTGAGATCGTGCACTACGGCGTGCGCAAGGACGACGAGCGGATTGATTACGATCAACTCGCCGCCATGGCGCGCGAGCACAAGCCGAAGATGATCACTGTCGGCGCGAGCGCGTATCCGCGCGTGATTGATTTCAAGCGCATGGGCGAGATCGCCCGCGAAGTCGGCGCGTATTTGCTGGCGGACATCGCGCACATCGCGGGACTCGTGGCGGCGGGGATTCATCCCAGCCCGATCGAGCACGCGGACTTCGTGACCACGACGACGCACAAGACGTTGCGCGGGCCGCGCGGTGGTTTGATTCTGACGCGCGAGAAATACGCGAAGGAAATTGATTCGCAGGCGTTCCCCGGCATTCAGGGCGGCCCGCTCATGCACGTGATCGCCGGCAAGGCGGTTTGCTTTCACGAAGCGTTGCAGCCGTCATTCAAAACCTATCAGCAGCAGATCGTGAAGAACGCGGCGGCACTGGCGGAGGGGATGAAGCGCAACGGCTACCGGCTCATCAGCGGCGGCACGGACAATCACCTGATGCTGGTGGACGTGGGCGCGCGCGGCGTGACGGGCAAGGATTGCCAGATTGCGCTCGATGAGGCGGGCATCACGACGAACAAGAACACGATTCCCTTCGAGACGCGTTCGCCGTTTCAGGCGAGCGGCATCCGGCTTGGCACACCTGCGGTGACAACGCGCGGAATGAAGGAAGCGGAGATGGCGGCGATTGCCGACATGATCAGCGAGGCGTTGCTGGACTTGAAGAACACCGAGACGCTCGCCAAGGTCCGAATGCGCGTGCGGGAACTGACAGCGCGCTTTCCGCTGCCGTACTGAGCGGGCGGCTCAGGAATCTTTCTTCTTCAACCGTTCCAAATCTTCCGCGAGGAATTTGGTGACGTCTTTGAAGCGTTGCTCGTTCTCGGGGTTGATCTCGACGAGTTTCTGGTGCGCTTCGAGGCAAGTCTTGGTGATGACCTCGCGCGACGTCGTGGCGTCTCCCGGAGCGCAATCAGCAAGGTCATCCCAATTCTCCGGCTCGCCGCGCGTGACCTGGAACAGATGAATCACCCCCAGGTTTTCGAGCAGTTCCGCAATGCGGTCGTTGGGATTGATAAGTTGCACCAGGTGCGGTTCGGCGGCACCGTTCCGCAAACTGAATTTCAACCCGAACCCGGAAAGCACGCCGAGGAACGTGCTGTCCATGAGTGTGCATTCTCCCAGGTCCAGCCGGAAGGCGGTGCAACCTTTCGCCTCGAAGTCCGTCAGCAGACAATTGAACTCGACCGCGAGATTGAAGTTCGCGCGGCCAACAACTTTGATGCAGGCGTTCTTCTCGCAAAAGCGGCTTTTCAAATGGGCAATGGGCGCGGTCATGGTCGGGAAATCAATTGCGTTGCGAAGCCGGCGCGGGGGAGGCGGTGCCGACAATCTGGGTCAAAGTTTGTTGCAGCACGAGCGCGTCGTCGAGCTGGCTGCTCACGAGCCGTTGATTGCAGCGCAGGAGCAGGTCCATCGCGCGGACGAGTTCGTGTTCGGAA
>SCTL01000952.1 GCA_004297495.1 Verrucomicrobiota bacterium | reverse complement strand
CTGACCATCGAACTCAAAGGCCCGATTCCCGTCGAACTCCGCCCGCTCATCGACAACCGGATTTATGGCTGTGACGATTGCCTCGCCGTGTGTCCGTGGAATCGTTTCGCGCGCGAGGGCAACTTGATGAAGCCTTACGCCCGTTCAGACCTCGCAGCTCCAGACTTGATCGAACTGCTGAAGTTGGACGACGCGAGTTTCAAAAGGCGATTCGCCGGCACGCCGATGCTGCGCACGAAGCGTCGCGGTTTGTTGCGCAACGTCTGTGTCGCGCTGGGAAACGTGGGAGATAACGAAGCTCTGCCAGTTTTGGAAAAAGCGAAGAACGATTCCGAACCGCTCGTTCGCGAGCACGCCGAGTGGGCGGTGAAGCAGATTGAATCGCAAACTCAGCCGACTTGTTAGGATCGGCGAAGACACCGAGAGGAGGATGCGGAGCGCGCCGTTCACGCCGCTTCACCTTTCGCAACGCCAGCGAACCTGGAAATTCTCGAAGCCTCACCGCAACGAGCGCTGAAGCGGCGTGAACGCCGCGCTCCAATCGTCAATCCGCCGGATTGACCTTCTTGATCTCGTCCGCCGTCCAGGATTGCTTGCGCGCTTTTTCCTTTTCGCGCACAGCCTTGACCCGTTCGGGTGTGACCTCGGGCGCTTTGTTGCCCCATTCTTTTTGGCCACGCACGTAAGTCAGCACCGCCGCGATTTCCTCGTCAGTCAAAACGTCCTTCCACGGCACCATCGCGCCGTTGAACGGCAGCCCGTCCACGTCCATCGGCCCTTGCAATCCATCGAGCACGATGCGGATCACGCGGCCCGGTTCGGGTTCAGTAATCCACGAGCTGCCGACCAGCGAGGGAAATTGGCCGGGCATCCCTTTGCCATGCGGCTGATGACAAGCGACGCACGTTGGCTTGTTGTAAACTTTCTCGCCCATCCCGTAAAGTCCCGCGTCCACGGCTGGCGGTTGATACGG
Source organism: Verrucomicrobiota bacterium (assembly GCA_004297495.1). Taxonomy (GTDB): domain Bacteria; phylum Verrucomicrobiota; class Verrucomicrobiia; order Limisphaerales; family JADLHS01; genus SCTL01. The sequence continues at coordinate 3,972 of SCTL01000952.1, read as the reverse complement.
GTCCGGGGGTGCCTTGAAAGGTTTGTAAACTCGAGCATCAAACCATCCGCCATCTTGATCAAACGTCCAACCCGCCGTGAAGAGCAGCATCAGGAGCACGCACACCAGCCAGACCGGCAGCACGGTCTTCGTCGCCGTTGGCTCGGCTTCGCGATTCGGATTCAGCTTGTTCGGATCGGCGCTCATTTCGCGGGAGAATTGGTCGTCGCCGCCGCCGGCTTGGCGGTGGCGATGGTCACGGGCGCTTCATACAGCGGCGCGTCGGCGCGGAGACTTTGCAGATACGCCACCAGCGCGCGCGCGTCTTCGGTCGGCACGAACTCGCAACCTTCAGCGGGCGCGAGTTCCTTCGGCAACGTCAGCGCGTCAGACGTCGGTGACGAACCGACTTTGTGCGTCTCAAACAGAAAACGATACGCGGGCATGAACGAGCCGTTCACTTCAACGCTCGGCGCATAGAGATGACGGAACAATTTCTCCGTGGTCAATCGCGCGCCCACATTCGCCAGGTCCGGCCCGACCCGGCGCGAGCCGAGTTGCACGGGCGAGTCGTAAATAAAATCCTGCGCCACCGTGCGGCGTTTGCCCCAGCCGCGCGAAATGTCCGTGCCCGTTGGAATCAAATGCACCTCCGCTTTCCCGCCGCCGGCTTGCAGCGCTTTCAACGGCGCGTCGGCTGCGGTCGCGTCGTGAACTTGCAAAACCATTTGCGGGAGCGAGGCGAAGATTGCAGCTCCGTTCTTCGCGAGTTCCGGATTCAACGAGTTCAACGCCTTGAGCGTGGCCGCCGTGTTCGTGCCGGCCTCGGTTAGCACGACTTCCACGCGGATGCCGTCCTGCTGCGCCTGCTGGCTGTGGCAATACACACAACCGAGCGAGCGATAAACCTGCGCGCCCTGCGCCGCCTGACCGGGCCGCGCCGCGGGATACAAACCATCACCGCCCGTGGGCTTGACCTGTTCGGTGCGTCCCAACTGAATCTGCGGCGCGAGCACGAAGCCGCCCCACGACGCCGCCAGCGCCAGGAACGCCGCGAGAAAAACCAGCGCGCTCGATTTCATGAACGCACCTCCGCGGTGTGCAGTTTCGGTGTGTCCATGACCTCAGCGGTGATCGTGTATTTGCCGAGTGCAAAAATCACCGCCGCCATGTTGATCAGGAAGATCACGCCAGCGCCCAGGAAGAGAACTTCGCCGAGCGTCGCGACGCGCACCGCCATCAACGAGGCCTTGCTCGCGTCGAGGAACGACAAATTCAGGTTGAACAGTTTCACGCCTTGCACGAGGCCGCCCACGGCGTACGGGAGCGAGAGCAGCAGCGCGCCGGGAATTGCGAACCAGAATTGAATCCGGATGCGGCGCGGGCAGATCGTCACGCCGGTCACGCGCGGCACGATGTGATACGCGGCGGCGAACATCGTCATGGCAAACGCATAGAGCCGCAGCGCGGTGTGGGAGTGATTGAACCAGGTGAACTCCGTCACGCGCGCAAATTTCGGAATGCCGGTCAGCGCCAGCAACACGAGCGAAAGCGCGAGCAAGCACGCGCCCGACTTGGTGTAGCAGAGCAGATCGCCTTTGCTGATGACTGTGGATCCGCGCGTGGTTTGCCGCACCGTCGTGGCAATCGCCAGCGCCGGCACGAGCAGGAGCAGCGATGCGTTGCCGCTCACCGTCGGCATCCACGCGGGCAAAGCGGCACCGGCGGGAATGCCGGCCCACGTGCCGAAAAGGATCAGCGTCCAGAACGCGAAGAGCGCGGTGTAACGGGACTGCAACGGTTGCTCGGCAAGTTTCGGCAGCAGATAGAGCGACGCCGCGAGTCCCGCGAGCGCGAGCCAGACGACGAGCAGGTTGCCGGAATACCACCACGCAATCGCCGCCTGCGCGACGCCGCGCACGGGATGCAGTTGCAGGAGCAACACGGCGGTCGAGAGAATCCACGGAAACCAGAACAGCGCCGCGAGCAGAAACCAGTGCGACGGATAGAGCGCGCGCTCCGTGCGAGCGGCGTGGGTGAAGAGCGCGCACACGGCGAAGACTAGATACGCAGCCCACAGAATGATGACCGAGTAGCGCGGCAATTCGAACCATTCGTAGCCAGTGCTGTCGCCGGCAAGAATCCCGCAGAGGCCGACGAACACGCCAATGTGCCAGAACTTCGCGGCGGCAGTGAGAATCACCGGGCCGTGCAGTTCAACTTTGCCGAGTCGCGCGATGAGCCAGACCGCCGCCGCCAGCGCGGACGGAACACAGAAGCCATAAACCAGCGCATCCGCCCACACGGCGTAGGCGCGACCGTAGGTGAACCATTCGCAACCCGCCAAGAAAGTGGGCTGATGAAATTTCAGCGACGCGATCAGGCCGAACACGGAACTGACCACGAGCCAGAACGCCGCGCCCTTGAGCAGCGTGAGGACCGGCCAGCGGCACGAGGCGTCAATCGCGCCGACGCTTTGAATCGCGGGCGTTGAACAGCAGGATGAAGTTGCAGCGGGAGCTGTCATTGCGGCGGGGACAGCTTACTCGTATTGACTCGGTTTCTCCGGCACCTTGGGCGGCGGCGCGGAGGCTTTTTCCTCGCGGGCGATCAAGTCTGCGCGGGCCTTCGCCGGGTTTTGCCAGGCTTGCTCGGTGAGTCTCATCGCTTCAGCGATGGGGAGTCGGACGACGCCTTTGGACTGGTCAACCCAGCCGACATTTTCCAACGCCTCGGCGTTCGCGGCGCGCAAGTCGGCCAAAGCTTTGGAACGTTCCGCCGCGCGCGCGGCGCCGAGCGGCGCGGGCGTGGTGTATTTCTTCGTGGTCCAGACGAGCGCGGCAAAGATCATCAGCGCGCCGGCCACGGCGACAAAGATCGCGAACGAGCGTCCGCAGTTGTTGTTGTCAGTCTCGGCGTGATTCATGGCTGGCCTTCCTTATGGCGGATCAGCGCGTCATGGTAGTCTTCCGCCTGATCCAGTTCGCCGCCGGAAATCTGCGTGGGCACGGGATGGAACAGGCCCATGGCTTCGATGAGCCGCGGGTCTTTCTGCGGGAACGGCGGCGCGCTGGCGAATTTCTTCAGGAAAATCGTGGCGAGGATTCCGACCATGAACGCGACGAAGCCGAGCGCGACAATCGTCCAGAGCGGCGGAATGCCGTTGCGATAGTGATACGGCCAGATTTGAAAGGCCATGTCGAAGAAATGCATGAGCCAGGCCCAGCCGGCGAGCGCGGTCATCAACTTGAAGTTGCTCTTCACATCAATGCGCAGCAGCGAGAGGAACGGCAGGAAGAAGTGACCGAAGATGATGATCATGCTCACCCAGAACCAGGTCGTGTGCTGGCCTTGCGCATTCACCTCGCGGATGACGTAATAGAAAGTTTCCTCCGGCATGTTGGCGTTCCAGATGATGAAGTATTGCGAGAACGTGACGTAAGCGTAGAAAACCGTGAACGCAAACATCAGCGTGCCGATGAAATAAAACTGATGCTCGTGCAGCACGTCGGTCAGGACGCGCTGGCGGTCGAGAATCATCGTGATGACATAGACCGTCCCGAGCGTGAGCCAGACGCTGCCGGCGAAATAACAAACGCCATACATCGTCGAGAACCATTGATGATACAGGGCCTTCATCCACATGATCGCGGCCAGCGTCAGCGAGAAACCGAAGAGGAAAATCCCCCACGAAGCGAACTTCCGTAATTGCAAGGTGCATTCCAGCACGCCCGGGTCAGCCTGGTTCACGCCGAGCAAACGCAGGAAACCTTTCGCCGGATTGCCTTTGTCCGCGGCGGTGTCCTGCTTGATGGACCAATACTTGAGCCGGTTGGAAACCAGCCACCACACCGCGAAGCAGCCGAGCGAGACGACATAGAAACCCGTCGAGGTGAACAGCGGATACTTGGCCCGCAGCGCGTGGTCGGTGGCGGGGCTGCTCGTCATCCACTGGAAAAGTTTGGGCGCGAGAATGCCGATGGGAATCCACAG
>SCTL01000951.1 GCA_004297495.1 Verrucomicrobiota bacterium | reverse complement strand
TACAACACCGGGTCTTTGCCGCTACGGAATTGCACGCCCTGATGTTTCGACGGCAGAAAGCCGCTGCCCCACAAGCGCGCGTAAAGCGGCTGGTCCACCTTGCCCGGCGTGATGAGCACGACGAACGCGGGAAGATTTTCGTTGTCGCTGCCGAGGCCGTAATGAATCCACGAGCCGATGCTGGGCCGGCCGGAAATCTGCGAGCCGGTCTGGAAAAACGTGATCGCCGGATCGTGATTGATGGCCTCGGTGAACATCGAGCGCACGATGCACAACTCGTCCACGACCTTCGCCGTGTGCGGCAACAGTTCGCTTACCCAAGTGCCGTTGCGACCGTGCTGGCCGAATTTGTAAATCGAACCCGCGAGCGGCAGTGACGATTGATTGCCCGACATGCCAGTCAACCGTTGTCCCTGGCGCACAGAGTCCGGCAGTTGCTCGCCGTTGCGTTGATTGAGCAGAGGCTTGTAATCGAACGTCTCCATCTGCGACGGTCCGCCCGCCATGAAGAGATAAATGATGCGCTTGGCCTTCGCCGGAAAATGCAACTGGCCGTTGAGGATGCCATGATCCAAGCCGGCGTTCGCGCCGAACAATCGCACCGGCTGAATCATGTTGGCCAGCGCGATGCCGCCGAGTCCCATGCCGAAGCGATTGAGAAACGCGCGCCGCGAAAGTCCGGCGGCGGGCAATGGCCCTGTGCAAACGTGATTCATAAAGATTTGGTAGCGTCTGGTTGTTCGCGGCGTTCTCCCTCACCCTGACCCTCTCCCGCTGGGAGAGGGAACAGCGTTGGTTCACTCTCGGTTGTTCCGCGGCCACCGAGCTTTCCGCCGCCGCAGGTTATTGCCGAAAACTGCGAACAATTCTCCCTCTCCCTCAGGGAGAGGGCCGGGGTGAGGGTGGGCGGCGAAATGTTTTGAGGTGTCCGCATTGTCTTCATCGCTCCATCACAAACTCATCAAAGTTCATCACCGCGCTCACGAGCATCGTCGTCGCGGCGAAATCGGCGTGCGGCAGACTCTCGTCCCATTTGGATTCACCCGTGGAAAGGATTTTCTTCGCGGCTTCGGCGTCCCTCGCGTAAAAACTTTTCTGTTCGGACAGCAGTCGGCGTAACACGACGGTTTCTTTTTCGTCCGGAGTGCGACCAGTCAGTGAACGGAAGGCGTGATTGATTCGAGCCGCTTCATCGTTGGGAAATTTCTTGAGCAACTTCTCACCAAGCACACGGGCGGCTTCGATGAATTGCGGGTCGTTCAGCAGCACGAGTGATTGCAACGGCGTGGCCGTGGTCTCGCGATTCGCGGTGCAAACTTCGCGCGTCACGGCGTCAAACGTGAGCATCGAAGGCGGTGGTGACGTGCGTTTCCAGAACGTGTAGAGGCTGCGGCGGTACAGCTTGTCGCCGTGGTCCTGCGTGTATTTTGCGCCCGTGCCGGATTGCTCCCAGAGACCGGCCGGCTGATACGTTTTCACGCTCGGCCCGCCGATGTTCGTCACGAGCAATCCGCTGGCCGCGAGCGCCCCGTCGCGAATCAGTTCCGCAGAGAGGCGATGCTTCGGCCAACAAAGTGCTAG
>SCTL01000950.1 GCA_004297495.1 Verrucomicrobiota bacterium | reverse complement strand
TGCCAATCGTGCCGAGCCACAACGGGAAGATCATCCGGCCAGCGAGGTTCAAAGCTCTGTGCATGACTTGAGATTAGATTTATGCGCGAGAAGAAAAAGATTTTTGTTCGCCGCCAATACTTTGACAGTGGCGCGTCAGTTCTTATGCTGGTCAGGTGCGCACCGTCAGAGTTCCCCTCGGCAATCGCAGTTACGACATCCGCATCGGCAGTGGCCTGCTCAGCCGTCTCGGCGCGGAGTGCGCGCGCCTGAAACTCGGCACGCGCTGCGCCATCATCACCGACACCAACGTCGGCCGGCACTACGCCAAAGCCGCGTTCAATTCCCTCGCGCGTTCCGGTTTCGAGCCGGCGCTGATAATCGTGCCGGCGGGCGAAACCGCGAAAAGTTTGAAGTCCGTTCAGGATTGCTACAACCGCCTGGCGCTGCACCGGCTGGAACGCAAGTCCTTCGTCCTCGCCCTGGGCGGCGGCGTGGTCGGCGACCTGTCGGGATTCGTGGCGGCGACTTATCTGCGCGGCATCGCGTTCATCCAAGTGCCCACCACGCTGCTCTCGCAAGTGGACAGTTCCGTCGGCGGCAAAGTGGGTGTGAATCTCAAAGCCGGAAAAAATCTCGTCGGCGCGTTTTATCAGCCGCGCCTCGTGCTGTGCGACCTGGACACGCTGCGCACCCTGCCCGATCGCGATTATCGCTCGGGCCTGGCCGAGGTGATCAAGTACGGCATCATTTACGACCGGCCCTTTTTCTGCCGGCTCGAACGCGACCTGCCCCGGCTGCTCCGTCGTGATCGCGCCACGCTCACGGCGGTCATTGCCCGCTGTTGCGAAATCAAAGCCGCCGTCGTGGGCCGCGATGAAACGGAAAACGGCCAGCGCGCGATCTTGAATTTCGGCCACACCATCGGCCACGCGCTCGAAGCCATCTCCAGCTACGGAAGTTTTCTCCACGGCGAAGCCATTTCCATCGGCCAGATCGCGGCGGCGGCGCTCTCGCGGCAGTTGAGCGGCATGTCGGTTCGCGATTTCGAGCGCATCACGGAATTGTTCCGCCGCGCGGGCCTGCCCGGCGGCGTGAAACTCACCGCCGTCCAGCGCAAAAAACTTTTCAGCGCGATGCAACTCGACAAGAAAGTGACCGCCGGCGAAATCAAATTCGTGCTCGCGCGCCGCATTGGCAAAGTGGATTGGGGCCAACGCGTGCCGCCGGAAACAATCGCCCGCGTCCTGGCCGATCACGCGCCCGCCAAACGCATTTTCCAGTTCTGATATGGCCGCCGTCAGCGAAACCATCGTCCGCGAGTTCTTCGAGAACCGCGGCTTCCTCGTCCGGCAACGGCGCAAGTTCATCGCGCAAACCCGGCGCGAGGAGGACGACATTGATTTCTTCGTCCTGAATCCGCTCGCGCCCGAGCCGGCGGGCGCGCTCCCCTTCGTGCTGGGCGCGGCCGACGTGGAATCCGTCCGCCGCGCCATCGTCGTCGTCAAAGGCTGGCACACCGAGACGTTCAGTTCGGCGCGGCTCGCGAGCACGCCGGAAATTTTCCGGTTCGTGGGCACGAAAGTGTTTCAACAAGCGGCCAAAGTATTTGGCGAGGAAGGCGCGCCGTTGAAAATTCTCGTCGTGCCCGCGCTGCCGCAGACTGCCGAGGGGCGCGAGGAAAGCATCACTTTGCTCCGGGCGAAAGGCGTGGATGCGGTGATTCCGTTCCGCACGATGCTGGCGGACTTGATCGAGCGCACGGAGTCGAACCGCAATTACCAGAAATCAGATCTGCTCCAGATGATCCGCATCCTCAAGAACTACGATTTCTTCCGCGAGCCGCAGATGGAACTGTTCAAAACTGGGCGCGCTCGCCGGCACAAGAGCGAAGACTGAGCTGCCGCGCCCGGCCACGAGTCTTACCAATGTCGTCTGAATTGGTGATTGATTGTTTTCAGGGATTTGCCATCCTGAATGCCTATGTCCCCGAACTGGTTGGCTAGAAAGTTGTATCCTGAGCAACCACGCAGCATCCGCCGCAAACACTGGCGGGCGTTACTTTGGGCGGTCGTTCTGGGTTTGGTCGCGGCGGGCTTCACCGTCTTTGCGCTCATTACCCTGACCAAGTCGGGTCGAATCTGATCGGCCTTTCCGCTCCGCTCAACTTGCAAAATTCAAGCGGCGACTGGCATTCCGATGTCGGTGCCGATCTTCTTCGCCGCATCACTGTCCACCCATTTCACCAGCGCCATGAAGTTCACCAGCGTGGGACTGGTGGCATTGGCCTTGAACATGTTTCGGAGACTGGTCAGGACTTTCTGATACACGACCGCGTATTTTTCGTGAGTCAGGCGCGTCACGTAGGTCTCCATCACGGCGCGCGCGACCGAATCAGTCGAGCCATCCGGCAAGTAAGGCAACTGGCAGAAAGTTCGAATCAGCGTGATCGGGTCCGCCTCGGTCAGCGTGATCCAGCTCTGCTTCACTTCATCCGCGTCATATTTGGCCCGCAACCGCGTGCGCACGGCGTTGGCGATGGCCGCGGGTTCGGCGCGGCGGTTGATCAAATCCTTGATCACGTCCCAGGCAATCTGCCGTTCCTGTTCGGGCGTAAGCACCGCCACCGGTTTCAGTTCGTCCTCGACGCCGACGAGTGCCAGCGCCGCCACGAGCTCTTTGAACAACTGGTCCGCCTCTTCCTTGCGCAGCCGGTCGCTGGATTTGATCGCGCGCGCAATCAGGCGCTGCATCTCCACGGGCAACAGCCGCAGATGCGGCGCGAGCGCGGCAGCGGCGGGCGGTTTTTGCGCCGGCAGAAGATGGCGCACGAATTCGGCCAGGGCCTGTTCCGGTTCGGGAATTTTCGCCGAGCGGAACGTGAGCACATAACGCAGCGTGCGCGCGAGGCCGCCGCTTTTGCCGACGTTGTTGATGACCATGTGCCGGTGATCGGGGCTGATGACTTGTGCGAGCAAACCCTCCGCCTGCGTGAGCAATTTCTCGTCGAGTGTCTCCGCTGGCGTGGCGAGGACGAGTTGTTCGATCACCGCCGGCAAGCGCTGGGCGAACACGACGTCGGGCGCTTCGGTGCTGGAGTTTTCGTAGTAGTGCAGCAGTTCGAGCGTGAAGGAGAGCCGGGCGAACGCGTTCCGCTGCGCGCGGGCCTGATCCGTGGCGGCTTTGCTGCGCTGAATGCGCTGATACAGCGCCATCAGCGCGTCGCGTTTACCGGCGAGCAATCCCGGACTTTGCGCGAACAACGCCTCGAAATCATTTTTGAACGCGAGCACGATTTCATCGGGCTTCGGTTTGGGATTCAACTTCGGATCCGTCGTCAGGTCGTTGAAGAACACCAGCGACTCCTCGCCGAACTCGCGGACGACGCGTTCCTTGGGCAACTGGCCCTTGATCAAACACCGGTTCGCGCGCACGGCGGCGGGCGTGAAAAAATTATCCGACTTCTCGATGAACGACCGCAACAACGCGGACTCCATCGGCGTCTCCAGTTTGATTAAATCCTCGACGGCGGGTTGCACGGCGGCAGCCAGTTCGCGCTTCGTTTGATCGAGCGCCTTGAGCACGGAGGGCTGCGGCAAAGACGCATCCATCTTCCCCTTCGCCAGCGTCGCGCAAACTTCCGCGACGTGCGCGTTGTGCTCGACGAGTCGGGAGACCACGAGACCGACGTCGCTGATTGGCAATTTGCTGACCAGACCCGAAAGCAGCAGCACGAGTTCGCCGTGGGAACGTTGCCGATGCTCAATGACGCGCTCGAGCAACATGCGCAACGATTTATTCTCGTGCTCCAATACCGCGCGCTCGGCTTCGAGCTGTCCGACGCGCAACGACAATTCGTGCCAGCCCTGCTGGATTTCATCCATCGTGGCCACGGGCCGCTTGAAGATGATCGTGTTGTCCGAATTTTCGAGTTGTGTCATCCGCGATCAATTTGCCAGAACCCTCGCGCGTTGCCACCCATTTTTCGACTAGCCCCCGCCGCTGCCAGCCACAGCCAAAACCCGCCCCGCTTTGGCCCGCTGCTTGTGCGCGCGTTTCGGCTTTGCTAGCTTGCGCGCGCATGGCGATGGAATCCAATTCGCGCATTTACGTCGCGGGCCACCGCGGACTGGCCGGCAGCGCCATCTGGCGCGGGCTGGAAGCCGCTTCATTTCGCAACCTGATCGGGCGTTCGAGCAAGGAACTCGATCTGACCGATTTCAATGCCGCGCAAGCTTTCTTCGAGCGGGAGCGCCCCGAATATGTGTTTCTGGCCGCGGCGCGCGTGGGCGGCATCGTGGCGAACGATTCCATGCCCGCGCAGTTTCTCTACGACAATCTCCAGATTCAGAACAACCTGATTCATCTCGCCTGGCGTTTCGGCGTGAAGAAACTCCTGTTCCTCGGCAGCTCCTGCATCTATCCGAAACACGCGCCGCAGCCGATGCGCGAAGATTGCCTGCTCACAGGCCCGCTCGAACCCACGAACCAGTGGTATGCCATCGCGAAAATTGCGGGACTGAAGTTATGCCAGGCTTATCGCCGGCAGCACGGGTGCGATTTCATCAGCGTCATGCCCACGAATCTTTACGGCGTGAACGATCATTACGATCTGACCAACTCGCACGTGCTGCCGGCGTTGATCCGGAAATTTCATGAAGCCAAAAAAAGCGGCGCAAGCTCGGTGACTTGTTGGGGCACGGGGAAACCGTTCCGCGAATTGCTTCATGCCGACGACCTCGCGCAGGCCTGTATTTTCCTGATGCAGAATTACAGCGAGGAGGAAATCATCAACGTGGGTTTCGGCAGCGACCTCAC
>SCTL01000949.1 GCA_004297495.1 Verrucomicrobiota bacterium | reverse complement strand
GCTGCCGGGCGGTTGCGTCATCGGTGCGCGCCCGATCAATCTTCATCTCAAGGGATTTGAAGCGCTCGGCGCGAAGATCACCATCACTGGCGGCTACGTCGAAGCGGCGGCGAAGAAGCTTCCCGGCGGCCCGATGTTCCTCGGCGGTCGCGCCGGCTCAACCGTTCTCGGCACGGCGAACGTGATGATGGCCGCGACGCTTGGCGACGGCGTCACCGTCATCGAAAGCGCGGCTTGCGAACCTGAAGTCGTGGACCTCGCGAATTTTCTCATCGCGATGGGCGCGAAGATCACCGGCGCAGGCAGCCCCACCATCACGATCACCGGCGTGAAGTCGTTGCACGGCGCGGAACACACGGTGATTCCGGATCGCATCGAAGCCGCCACGTTCGCCATTGCGGCGGCGATGACCAACGGCGACGTCACGCTCAAAGGCGCGCGCGCCGATCACATGCACGCCGTCCTCGACAAGCTCAAGGACGCCGGCGTGCTGGTTGAACATCGCGGGACGAACCTCCGTTTCCGTCGCGGAAAAAAACTCAAGCCCACCGACGTCACCACCCTGCCCTACTCCGGTTTCCCGACCGACGTGCAGGCGCAGATGATGGCGTTGATGACGCTCACGCCAGGCATCAGCATCATCACGGAAAGAATTTTTGAATCGCGCTTCATGCACGTGAGCGAACTGACGCGACTCGGCGCGGACATCGAGATCGAAGGCCCGAGCGCCATCGTGAAAGGCGGACGCCCGTTGAGCGGCGCGCCGGTTATGGCGAGCGATCTGCGCGCAAGCGCGGCGCTGGTGATCGCTGGACTCGCGGCCAAAGGCACGACGCAAGTCAACCGCATCTACCATCTCGACCGCGGCTACGAAAAAATTGACACCAAACTCCGCAAACTCGGCGCGCGCATCGAGCGCATCGAAGAATCGTGACCAAGGTCATCGCCATCCTGATCGTCATCGCCGTCTTGTTTGTCGGCTGGCAGATGTTTGTCTATTGGGACAAGGTCAGTCACGAAGAGGAGACGCACCGCCAGGAAACCGCCGCCGCCGCCGCGCAACTTCAAAACTTGCCCGGTCTTCCGCAATATCTGGAAGCCAGTCTGGCCACGGCGAAGTCACAAGGCGATCGCGCTTTCGGAGTCTGGCTCAAAAACTACGGCCACCTTGTTCTCGATCCGCGCAAAGCCGTCATCGAACTCGACTACTGCCAACTCCTGATGCGCAATAATCCCGCCGAAGCGCGCCGCATCTTCGCCACCGTCAAAGACCGCACAGCTCCCTCCTCGCCCGTCTGGCCGCGCGTGAAGGAAATGGAAAAATCTTTTCAGTAAGCACACGCTTCGGCTTATCGCACACCGCGCCAAGCGCCGAACTACGCCGCTAAATTCAGTCGAAACGCGCGTCCAAGCCACGCGAACACTCCTAGCAGTATCATCGTCCCCACCAGAATCAAAACCCGCACGCCCCACGCCGCCACGCTCACGGCGCGGGCTTTCAGTCCGATGTGCAAATCCGCTTCCTTGTCCACGGCGACCGAGCGTTGGAAGGTCAACACGCGGCCCTGTTGCGGAATGTTCGCGCGGATTGCGCCCGCCGTGGCTACAGCGGCATCCTGTTGTTGAATCAATTTCTCCGCCAGCTTCATCGTCGCCGCGTTGTCATCGGCGGTGTTGCGATCAATGATCTCCTTCGCGTCCTGCTGCGTGTAATTCAAATCCTTCCCGCCGCGCAGTTCGCGGAAGCGATTGCCGAGCGCGCCGCCGGCTTCGCCCGCATTGTTGGCTGACTGGCGCAGATTCAATCCCACCAGCGCCTGCTGCAACTTGAGATTGTGCAACTGCACGCGCGCGTCCTCGTTGAAGGCGTTGTCGTGCGCGCTCAAGCCGAAGGCCGCCTGAAACGCCCGCCGCGCCTGTTGCGGCGCGCCGTTTTGCAACGCCTCGTTGCCGAAGGAGAGCATCTGCTCCGCTTCCACTGTTTTCTCGCGCTGCGACGCCGCTTCGGCTTGCAGATAATTTTCCAGGTCAATCGTCGCCGCCATCGGCGTGATTTGGTCCTCCTGCAACTGCAACGTGCCGGTCCAATCCTTCACTTGCCATTTGTCGTTCAGAAAAACGCGCCACGAAATATTCTCCAGCGGCAGATCGAACTTCGGCGCAGACAATTGCAAATCCAGCGCGCGCGAACCCGTCTTGCCGACCTGGCTGCTGTAAAAAATTTCCACGGGCACAGGCTTCTCGTTGCGCGACTGTTGTTCGAGCGGAATCAAGATCGCGTCGCCCTCACGCCACGGCCACACGCCGTTCTGGTTCACGAACGCAAACCAGTAATTCGCACCCTTCGGCAATTTGACCGAGAGCAATCGCTTGTCACCCGGCGACATTTCGAGCCGGACCTGTGTGAGCATCACACCCGCGTCCGAAATCACCGAGGTGAAACTGATGTCATGCACACGCGCCGGCAAAAGTTTTACCGCTTCGTGACGATCCAGCTTCAGCGGCAGTTGAAACGCCGGTTCAGCGATGCGGAACGCGAAGTTCGCCGACGCAGCCTGCATGTTCTGTCGCAGCGCGCGCGGGATACTTTGCCACTCAGTCGGCTGCAACGCCACACCCGGCGCGTCCACCGTCACCTGCACGCGCCCGCCGGATTGCACGGTCACGAAGCCGCGCTGCAGATTCACGTCCGCCGCCTGCACACCGCGCAGAATCGTCTGCGCCGCCTGATCGGCGATCAACGTCTGATAGTTCACTTGCAACAGATACTGCCCAATGACGCGCCGCTGCAATCGGACTTCCCATTGCTGCAAACCATTCGTCGTCGCGCCGGGCACGCGCAGAAAATCCGAAACGACTTCGGCCGCGAAGCGCACGCTCTCGGCATCCGCCGGCAGCCACACGCGCAACGACTTCAAGCCCGTGTTCTCGATTTGATATTGCAGGTTCGCGGCGATTTTCACCTGCGCCTCGTTCACCGTCGCGTGTTGCAGGCTCGTGACCTGCACCCACGGTTCGACCTGCTCGATGTCGAGCGCGAGTTGCCACGGCGTTTGCAGGACGCGAAACGCCAGCACGCCTTTCTGTCGGATGCCGGACTTTTGCGGATCGAGTTGCGAAAGCCCGTCCGACGCGCCCGCCTGCAACTGCATCCCCTGCTCCGGCACGACGAGCAACGTGCCCTGCTGTTTGTTCGCCTCGCGCAAGACCAGTTGCGGCACAACCCAACCTCGCTTCGCTTTCGTGCCCGGCCCGGCGAGACTGATGCTGAATTGCTGACGGCCTTCCGTTTTGCCTTTCAAATTCAAAGTGATCACGCGACCCGCGTCGCTGCGCGATTCCGTCCAATGACTCAAGGCCGCGCCGCTGAGGGATTCAACGTCGAAGCTCGCCGGCATGACGAAGCTCAGTTTGAAAATTCCCGCGCGCGTAATGTCCACCGTCGCGTTGGCGGCGAGCACCGTGCGATCTTCGCCGAGCGAAAGTGTGTTCTGCACTTCCACCCGCACGTCCGGCTCGACGGGCGAGGCTTTCAATGTCGCCACCGCCTTCGGATCCGAATATCGAAAAGCCCGCCGCACCGTCAGTCCCGGAATCTGCGCCCCGAGCGATTGCCCCGCGTCGCCGGGAAAATCCTCCAGATTGATCGGCGATAAATTTTCCGTGATGGCCGAGTCGAGCTGCACTTCGTTGCCGGTCGCAATCCCCAGCACGCCGATCTGGTTCGCGGCGTTCTCCACCGCGAGCAGACCGACGCTCTGCTCGAACGGCAACTGCCCTGTGGAAACCTGTGAGCGCACAAAAATTGAAAACGGTCGAGACTGCGAACGACTCAATGTGACGCGGAGTTTCCGCGTGTCCGGATCAAATCGCCAGAACGAGACGAGTGATTGCGCGTTGCGGCTCACATTCGCCCCATCCGTCGCATCAGTCACCGTCGCGCCTCGCGGCACATCAAAAACCAATTCACTGACTTCGCCCTGCGCCGGACGAATCGAGACGAGATGCGCGCCTTCGATGACGCCGGCGCAGGGCGCGTAGAGCTGCGAAATCTCCGCGTAGAAAACCGTCTTCTCATGCTTCACGTCGCGGCTGCGCGGTTTCCAACCGATCCACGCGTCGTTCACCGGCGAGAGCACCAGCCGCGCGACCGTGTTGCTGCCCGACAACTCGCGCTGCACCGACACGGCTTGCGGCGAATACACGTCCACGTCCAAGCCGGCGACCGTGACGTTGAGTTGATTGACGAGTCCGCAAACCGTCGGCAACGCAAACACACTCTCCGCCGGCGACTTGGTCACCTGCAACTGATATTGCACTTCAAAGTCAAACGTTCCGCTGCGTTGCGCGATCAACTGCTGCACGCGCTTGCCGGCTTCGGTGGATTGCACGAGCGTGAGCGCGTCCTTGGTGTTCGTCAGCCGCGTCAGCACCGCCGGTTCGCGAAGCAGCGTAAGCGTCTCTCCTTTTTCCGCCTGCCAGCGAATCTTCGTCGTCACCAAAGCAAAGTTGTCTTCAATCCGAATTTGCTGCACGACGGATTCAGGCACATGCGCGCGCGCTGATGGTTTCACCGCTGGACTCACAGCGACGGCCGCGCATCCAAAGTTTAACGAGAGCAAAGCAACCAGCAGCAACGTCGCGACGGCGGGCGCTGTTCCATTTTCCAGCACCGGCTTTCGCGGCAGCGACCACAAGCGGCGCAGCGCGGGAATCAATGCGTTCAAGAACCAGAACACGATCACAACACCGAAGAACCACAGCGCGCCATTCGGCAAACGCAACGCCGCCCACGCCAGGAACACCCAGCCAAGAATCTGTGAGAACGGTTTCCGCCAATCGTCCGCGCGCAACCAACCCGCGACCCAGACGGCCAGCGCCAGCAGTGCCAGCAGGATTGGCCCAGCCAGTCCGATCATGGCGGCTTTCACCGAAACGTTGGCAATCTCCACCGTGAGCGCGCTGCCGGCTTGCTGCACCGGAGCAAGGAACGAAACATCGCCCGGCAGGTAGCCGCGATTCTGTTCCGCTAATTCGAAGAGTCCGGCAAACAACACCGCCGCGACCACGACCGCCGCCAGACCGAGCCCCGATCCAATCAAATGTCGCGGCGTGAATTTGCCAACGTCCTCGCGACTGGCCCACCGCCAGAGCACCATCGAGGCGATGAGCAACACGAGCACCGCCGCAGCTTGCAAGATGGCGCGACGCGAATCTTCGCCGCCAAACAGGCGCGTCAATTGCGCGAAGCCAGTTACGTCCGGCAAACCAGTCACCGGAGTCAGCGAACCGGTCAGGAAAGCGAGGCGCTGGCCGGTGTCCGGTTCGAGCTTCCATTCTGCCAGCATCACCGGCGCGTTCAGGATCGGCGCGGCCACACTCACGCGCGATGCGCCCAAGGATTTCGACGCGAGTTTCAAATCGAGTTTCAACACCGCGTTCGGATCGGCGCGCTGCGGGAGCGGAATCAAGTTCGCGTCCTTATCCTTCACCGGCACGACGGACACGCCATTCACCATCGCCGACCACAGTTCCGTTCCCGCCGGCAACGTGAGCCGCAGATTGGGATTGCCGCGATTTTTCACGAAGTAACTCACGTCGGTGATCACCTGCCCCTCCTTCGAAATGCGCGTGACGAGCGACGCGCGGTCCACGACTTGATCGAGCGACTTGCCCTGCTCCAGCGGACTCAGCGCGAGCCGAAGATTGAACGGACGCGACGTATAGCGATACGCCGCGAGAATCGGCGCGTCGAAGAACAGACGATATTCCGCCGGCACTTCGCCGGTTTCCAACGCGAGCAACCCGGGTGACAAATCCACGGGCTTCACTTGAAACTGATACGCGCTGATTACGAGCGTGTGGCCGGACTCGGATTGCGCGTCGCCCGGTCGCGCGCCGGTGAACGCCAGCGTTTCGCCCGCGGACTTGAACGGGCGTTCGTAAGTCGCGAGCAACGTGTATGCGCCCGCGACCGGCGAGTGAAGTTGCACGACGTAACCGTTCGTGGTTCGCTGCCAATTGCGCACGTCTTTGCCGGTGAACTCGACGTTGCCATACTCATCCGACAACTCGACGCGCAACGCGGACATCGGCGCGCCGGAAATCACGTAGTTCATCACGCTGCTGCCGTAAGCCACGCCCTCGCCGATGGAAAATAAATGAAACGCATCCGCCTGCACGGTCTGCGGCAAACGCTCGACGCGCATGGTCGCCTGCCAGGATGGCTCGCTGAGACGAAACGCGGCTTGAAGGTTCGCAACTTTGCGCGGGAAAAATGCAGTGGCAATCTCCGTCAAAGCTAGCGTGCGCTCGGCAGTCAGGCGAAAACCCGCGTCGGCGGAAATACCCACGTTGCCGCGAACGGATTTGGCTTTCACGACTTCAACACGCGGCAAAGCCCAGCTTGATTCGTTGAGCGGCTTGTTGCGTTCGAGGCGAAGTTGAACCACCTGCCGACCGGAAACCGGCTGGCCATAAACGATACGCAGTTCGCTTTGGTCGGACGCGCCCCTCACCCCGTCCCTCTCCCCATCGGATGGGGAGAGGGTGGCCGAAGGCCGGGTGAGGGGTTCACTCAGAAAATAATCATTCATGCCGGAGGCGTTGATGCGCGCGATGACGTAGCCGCGCGGGACGGTGAGCAGCAGTTCACGCAGCGGCGCTTCCCGCACGTCGAGTTCGATCTCAACCTCGATCGCGAGTTCGTTCTGGCCGTGGTGATATGCGAGCACTTCGGAGACGGTCAACTCAGGTTGAATCTGATCCGCTTGCACCCGCAGCGAATAGTCCGCGCTGGAAAAGCGATACGCGAAACGCTGGCTGCCCGTTGCGCGCAAAACGGACTTCGTGGTGTCGCTTTCGGGGAATTGCTCCGGCGAAATCTGCGACAGCCCGCTCGCCTGCGCGACTTCGAGCCGCACCGCGCCTTCATTCACGATGCGGAAGTATCCCGCGAACCGCGTCGCACCTTCCGGCTGAAGACGAATTACGTCGGCAGTTTGCGGAAACGCGCCGAGCGGAGTCTGGAGTTGGACTTGCAGCGCAAAGGAATCCTTCTGCGCCTGGTTCAGTTGAATCACAAGCCGACGGTCCGCACCCGCCGGCTCGACGTTCCAGGACAAAACCTGATCGCCGCTCACGCGCGTGACTTCGCCCATGCCGCGCAACAGGAGCGTCACGCGACTCATCTCACCCTGCATCACTTTGCAATCCAGCAGCGCCGTCTGCCGCATCAATCCCGGGCTCACGTTGACTTGCGACAACATCTCCGCTGAATAGAAAAGCTTTCGTTCGTCCTCCTTTCGCGCCGCCTTCCAGGAGAGCCGCACTGAGCCGTCCGCCGGAAGATTGCTCACGAAGTTCGTTCCCACGCGTTGCGTCCGCGCCGCACCGACAAACTCAAACTGCGTGTCCGCCGCCAACCCTTGCAGCACGACTGGCTGCAACGAACTTTGCGCCACGCGAAAATCCACCGCGTTCCAGCCGTTGTTCTGTCTCACGGCGGCGGTGAATTTGAGCGCGATGGGAAACTTTCCAGCGCCGCTGAATTCCGCCACGTAATGCTCCTGCTCCGCGCGTAATTCCCAGCGCGGATGAGCGCCGACTTCCGTGAGCGCCAGTGGGCCAGAAAGCAGTTCGAGCGAGCCGCCCTTCGCGCTGCCCACGTTTGCGATTACCGAGAGAGTGAAGCTGGCGCGGTCGCCATTGAAATCGCCGACGAGCTTGAAATCGCTCAACGTCACGTTCGCTAACGGTGCTAGTTTCTTAGTCACTGCCAGCGTGAACGTGCCGCCGATGTCTGGCGAACCGTTGGGCTTGTTTTCGTAAGCGCTGACAAGATCAACACCCGAAGCGAACGGCTGAATCGCCGTCAGCGTCACCGTTGAGTCACCCACGTTGAACGTGGTCGTGCCAGAAAACTCACCCCCGCTGCCGCTCGTTGTGACGCTAAGGCGCGTCTGCGGATCATCGTTGAAGCTCAACTCCAGATTGAGCGCCGGGCAAGGCTTGGTGTCGCCGGCAAAGCCGAATGTGTAAGTGACGGCCGCGAGATTGAACTTCGGATTCAGCGAATCATCCGTGTTGCCGCGATTCAAAAACTTCGGCGAACGCGGCGTGCCCGTGAACAGATAAACGTTGTAGCCGCCGTCATTGCCCGTCGTGTTCCAATACGAACCCTCGCGCTTCCCTTCCGCACCAACGCCAAAGATTCGCGCGCCGGTCAGCCTCAACTGTGCGTTGGCCGCTGCGGGAAGGAACATGACAACGGCGAGGCCGACCGTGATTGCGCTGATTCTTGTTTTCATAAAATTCTCACCCTGAAGAACGTTCTGCCGCCAAGCTCTTCGCCTGCCGGACCATTCTGCCTTTCCTGCTGTTTCCCTTTGTCACGCGGATGTAAAAATTCTGTTTGCGGTTTGTTTGACGGCAAAACGTGATTTTTACTTCCCGGCCACGCTCTTCGCCTGGCGAATCATCCATTCGAGTTTCTTCGGGCGTGCATCCGCGCCGAATACTTCCGGCACGCCGCGAAGCAGGTTGAGCAATTGGTCGGGCGAAACTTCTCCGGCATACGGGCTGACCACCAGCCACTCGGCAAACGCACTGGCGCTGGCGGCGAGGCGCATGGCAGGACTGGATTGTTCGAGCGAAAGCGCGTTGCCGGTGTAAGGCACGTCCCACGCCTGCTCGCGATAATCCGCCGTGCCGGGAATCTTGTAG
>SCTL01000948.1 GCA_004297495.1 Verrucomicrobiota bacterium | reverse complement strand
TCCGCCTGCAACCGTTCCAGTTCCTGCAACGCCGCCACCGCGCCGCACAGTTTCACCGTGCTGGCGGGATAAAAATATTCCGCGCCGACGCGATAACCGTGGCGCACGAGCACCGGCTTGCCATGCTCCTCGCGCACTTCCGAGATCAGGACTTGCAGGCGGTATTCCGGCGCGTTCGTGAGCAACGCGGCGAAATGATCGGGATGCGCGTTGAGGAGCGAAGTGAGGTCTTTCATGGGTATCGGAGAAATGGAAGCGCAGCCGCAAAAGAAAAGTCCAGCGGCGAAGGCGACGACAGTGCAGAACTTCGAGGACATGCGCGGAGCTTAATCGCGCCTCTCATCGCCGCAAAGTAAAACCCGTGTGCGAGTGACGCTGGTGGACGCCACTTTTTCAACATCATTTGCACAATCGCGGCTGTGCGTGGCGCAATGAATCGTTAAGCTACGGCCATGACAATCTTTTTCCGAAATCGCTTCTGGCTCGTGCTGTCAACTGCGGCATTGCTTTTGAGCTTCACTGCCTGTCATTCGACCAGTGTGCGCCCAGTTCCACCCGCAAAGATTCATTCAACCACCGTGACGGTGGCCAAAGATGGCAGCGGACAATTCACCAACGTGCAGGACGCGATCATGTCCGTGCCGATGGGTTTCACGACGAATCCCGTCGTCATCCGCATCAAGGCCGGCATCTACAAGGAAGTGATTTACATCCAGCGCGAGAAAAGGTTCTTCCATCTCGTCGGCGACGATGCCACGAACACGATCCTCACGTTTAATTTGAACGCGAACTTGAAAGGCTTGGACGGAAAGAACATCGGCACGTTCCGCACGCCGTCCACGCAGATTGACGCGGAGGATTTCACGGCGGAGAACCTCACGTTCGAGAATTCCGCCGGCCCGGTGGGCCAGGCGCTGGCGATCCGGATTGACGGCGACCGCGCGGTGTTCCGCAACTGCCGCTTTCTTGGCTGGCAGGACACGATCCTCGCGAATCGCGGGCGGCACTACTTTGAGAACTGTTACATCGAGGGCCACGTGGATTTCATTTTCGGCGGCGCGACGTGCTGGTTTGAGCGGTGCAAGATTCACTGCCTGGGCGACGGTTACATCACCGCGGCGTCCACGCCGGACACGAACGCCTACGGCTACATCTTCAACCGGTGCGAAATCACCGGCGTGCCGGGCAAAAAAACTTTTCTCGGCCGTCCGTGGCGCGATTTCGCGGCGACCGTGTATCTGAATTGTTCCATGTCGGACGTCGTCCGGCCCGAGGGCTGGAACAATTGGGGCAAGGTGCAGAAAGAGAAGACGACGCGTTACGCGGAATTCGGCAGCACGGGCGATGGAGCGAAGTTGGACAAGCGAGTGAAGTGGGCGAACCAACTCACCGCGGCGGAGGCGAAGGCGATCACGATTCCGGCGGTGCTCGGAGGAAACGACGGCTGGAATCCGCTCGCGGGAAATTATTGAGATTCGCGCAATTGGGTGACGGAGCGCGGCCTTCAGGTCGCTTCAAGGTTCGCAAACCTGAGTGCTGGGAATTCTCCCGCCTGCGATGCGTTTGTGAGTTGAAGCGGCGTGAACGCCGCGTGCCGTCTCGCCTTGTTCCATGTCACTCCATTGCACGAGCCTCAATTAGTCTGTGATGGGAAACAAAAAACCCGCGCAGCCATGCCGCGCGGGTTGGTGAAGTTAGCGAGGTTCAGGGCAGGTCCGTCGCGCCCATCAGATAGCGGTCGCACTCGCGAGCCGCGCCGCGGCCTTCGTTGAAGGCCCACACCACGAGGCTCTGGCCGCGACGACAATCGCCGCAGGCAAAAACGCCCTTGTGGTTCGTGATGTATTTCTCGAAGTCCGCCTTCGCATTCGAGCGCGCGTCGCGTTCGACGCCGAGCGCTTCGAGCAACGGCTGTTCCGGTCCGAGGAAACCCATGGCGAGCAACACGAGTTGCGCGGGCAAGACTTTTTCCGTGCCCGGGACATTCTTCGGGATGAACTGGCCCTTGTCATTCCGCGTCCACTCGACTTGAACCGTGTGGACGGCTTTGACGTGGCCATGCGCGTCGCCCTCGAACTTCGTCGCGGTCGTCAGATAGACGCGCGGGTCGTCGCCGAACTTCGCGGCGGCTTCTTCCTGGCCGTAATCCAGCTTGTAAGTCTTGGGCCATTCGGGCCATGGATTGTCCTTCGCGCGTTCGAGCGGCGGCTTGGGCAGAATCTCGACCTGCACGAGTGACTTGCAGCCGTGGCGCATGGAAGTGCCCACGCAATCCGTGCCCGTGTCGCCGCCGCCGATCACCACGACATCCTTGCCGGTCGCGTCAATGAAACTGCCATTCTTCTTTTGATCCAAAACCGCCTTTGTGTTCGCGGTGAGAAATTCCATCGCGAAGTGCACGCCCTTGAGTTCGCGTCCGGGAATCGGCAGATCGCGCGGCTTCGTCGCGCCGGTCGCGAGAATCACGGCGCCAAATTCCTTCAGCAGTTTGTCGGCGGGATAATTCACGCCGACTTCGGTGTTGCAAACGAACTTCACGCCTTCCTTCTCCATCAGGTTCAGGCGGCGCAGCACGACTTCCTGCTTGTCGAGCTTCATGTTGGGGATGCCGTACATGAGCAACCCGCCGGGGCGATCCGCGCGCTCGAACACGGTGACGAGATGGCCGGCCTTGTTGAGTTGCGCGGCGGCGCTCAAGCCCGCCGGGCCGGAGCCGATGACCGCGACCTTCTTGCCGGTGCGTTGCTTCGGCGGTTCGGGCACGACCCAGCCGTGTTCCCAGCCGCGATCAATGATGCTGACTTCGATGTTCTTGATCGTGACCGCCGGCGCGTTCATGCCGAGCACGCACGAGCCTTCGCACGGCGCGGGACAGACGCGACCGGTGAACTCGGGAAAATTATTCGTCTTGTGCAGACGTTCGAGCGCTTCCTTCCACAGGCCGCGATAGACGAGATCGTTCCACTCGGGAATGAGGTTGTGAATCGGGCAGCCGCTCGCCATGCCGCTCACGAGTTGCCCGGTGTGGCAGAACGGAATCCCGCAATCCATGCAGCGCGCGCCCTGTTTTTTCAGGGCCGGCTCGGGCATGTGCAGGTGAAATTCCTTCCAGTCGGCGACGCGCTTGAGCGGGTCGCGATCCTTCGGCAGTTCACGTTGGAAATCTAAAAATCCTCTTGGGTTTCCCATTGTATGTTCGATTAACTGCTAAAATTTCCGGCGATCAATGCCCGCCCTTCACGTTGGCTTCGAACGCGGCCATTACTGCATCGTCGCCACTCAATCCCTTTTTGTGAGCTAATTCCAATTCCTTCAATACGCAGGCGTAATCCTGCGGCATCACTTTCACAAACTTCGGCACGTAATTTTTCCAGTCAGCCAGAATCTTCGCCGCGCGCTCGCTCTGCGTGTAAGCCTGATGACGCTGGATGAGTTTCCAGACGGCTTCGATTTCATCCGCGTCCGTGAGTTTTTCCAGGCTGACGAGTTCCAGATTGCAACGCGTCTTGAAATCGCCGGCTTCATCGAGCACGTAGGCGACACCGCCCGACATGCCGGCGGCGAAATTGCGTCCCGTCCTGCCGAGCACCACCACGCGTCCGCCGGTCATGTATTCGCAACCGTGATCGCCCACGGCTTCGACCACCGCGCTGACGCCGGAGTTGCGCACGCCGAAGCGCTCGCCCGCCATGCCGCGCACGAAAATCTCGCCGCCCGTCGCGCCGTAAAGCGCCACGTTGCCGATGATGATGTTGTCCTCCGCGACAAAGGTCGAATCCTTCGCCGGATACACGATCAGCTTGCCGCCGCTCAGGCCCTTGCCGAAATAATCGTTCGCGTCGCCTTCGAGTTCGAGCGTCATGCCCTTGGGCGTGAACGCGCCGAAGCTCTGACCGGCGCTGCCGTTGAACTTGAGCTGAATCGTATCCTCGGGCAGACCTTGCGGGCCGTGCTTCTTGGTGACTTCGCTGCCGGTGATCGTGCCGACGACGCGGTGCACATTCCGGATCGGGAGTTCGGCGCGGACTTTTTCGCCGCGCTCGATGGCGGGCTTGCAAAGTTCGAGCAGCTTGGTCAGGTCGAGGGATTTTTCCAGCCCGTGATCCTGATCCTGCTGACGATAGCGGCCGACTTCCGGTCCAACTTCCGGTTGATAAAGAATCGGCGTGAGATCAAGCCCCTTCGCCTTCCAGTGCTCGATGGCTTTCCACGGCACGAGTTTGTCGGTGCGGCCGACCATTTCGTTCAACGTGCGGAAGCCGAGCCTGGCCATGATCTCGCGCAACTCTTCCGCGATGAACCGCATGAAATTCACGACGTGCTCGGGATCTCCGGTGAAACGCTCGCGCAACTTCGGGTCCTGCGTGGCCACGCCGACGGGGCAGGTGTTCAGATGACAGACGCGCATCATGATGCAACCCAGCACCACGAGCGGGCCGGTGGCAAAACCAAATTCCTCCGCGCCGAGCAGCGCGGCCACGGCGACGTCGCGACCGGTTTTTAATTGCCCGTCCGCCTCCACGTAAATGCGGCTGCGCAGATTGTTCAACACGAGTGTCTGATGCGTCTCGGCCAGACCGAGTTCCCACGGACCGCCTGCGTGTTTGATCGAGGAGAGTGGTGAAGCGCCCGTGCCACCGTCGTGACCGCTGATGAGCACCACGTCTGCGTGCGCCTTGGAAACGCCGGCGGCGACCGTGCCCACGCCGACTTCGCTCACGAGCTTCACGCTGATGCGCGCGTCGCGGTTCGAGTTCTTCAAGTCGTGAATCAACTCCGCCAAATCTTCGATGGAATAAATGTCATGATGCGGCGGCGGTGAAATCAGGCCCACGCCCGCCGTCGTGCCGCGCGTCTTCGCGATGGGCGGATAAACTTTCTTGCCGGGCAACTCGCCGCCTTCGCCGGGCTTCGCGCCCTGCGCCATTTTGATCTGAAGCTCCTTCGCGTTGACGAGATAATGGCTCGTCACACCGAAGCGCCCGCTCGCGACTTGCTTGATCGCGGAATTTTTCGAGTCACCGTTCGGCTCGGGAACATAACGCGCCGGGTCTTCGCCGCCTTCGCCGGTGTTGCTGCGTCCGCCGATGCGGTTCATCGCAATGGCCAGCGCTTCGTGCGCTTCCTTCGAGATTGAGCCGTAGCTCATCGCACCGGTCTTGAAACGTTTCACGATGCTCTCGACCGACTCGACTTCTTCGAGCGGAATCGGATTCTCCGCAAACTTGAATTCGAGCAAGCCGCGCAACGTGCAAAGATTCTTCGCCTGATTGTTGATCAACTCGGCGTACTCGCGGTAAATCTTCGGGCTGTTCGTGCGACAAGCGTTCTGCAACTTGTGAATCGTCTGCGGATTGAACAGGTGATATTCGCCGTTGTCGCGCCATTGATATTGGCCGCCGGCGTCGAGTTCCTCGTGGGACTCGCGCTCGGGGAACGCGCGCCGATGCCGCGTGATCGCTTCCTCGGCGATGACATCGAGTCCGACTCCCTGAATGCGCGAGGCCGTCCAGGTGAAATAGCGATTCACGACGCCGCTGTTCAGGCCGATGGCTTCAAAAATCTGCGCGCCGTGATAACTCTGGATCGTCGAGATGCCCATCTTGGCCATCGTTTTCACGACACCTTTCACCGCGGCCTTGATGAAATTCTTGACGGCTTTCTTGTGATCGAGATTTGGCAACATGCCTTCGGCGATCATGTCGTCGAGCGTCGCGAACGCGAGATACGGATTGATCGCGGTCGCGCCGTAGCCAATCAGCAGCGCGAAGTGATGCACTTCGCGCGGCTCGCCGGATTCGAGAATGATGCCCACGCGCGTGCGCGAACCGCTGCGGATCAGATGATGATGCAGACCGGAAACCGCCAGCAACGCGGGGATCGGCGCGTGTTGCGCGTCAATGTTCCGGTCGGACAGAATCAGGATGTTGACGTCCTCTTCAATCGCTTTATCGGCGGCGGCAAACAGTTTTTCCATCGCCTGCTCCAGACCAGTCGCGCCGTCGGCGGCTTTGAACAGAATCGGCAGCGTGATGGATTTGAAACCGCGCCGGTGGACGTGGCGGAGCTTTTCCACTTCCTCGTTGGTGAGGAGCGGATGTTCCATCTTGATCATGCGGCAACATTCGGGCGAGGGATGCAGAATGTTGCCCTCGGAGCCGAGCATGATCTCGGTCGAGGTGATGATCTCCTCGCGGATGGGATCAATCGGCGGGTTGGTGACCTGCGCGAAGAGTTGTTTGAAATAATTGTAGAGCAGTTGCGACTTGCTCGAGAGCACGGCGAGCGGCGTGTCCGTGCCCATCGAGCCGAGCGGCTGATTGCCGTCGTTGGCCATCGGGCCGAGGATGAACCGCAAATCCTCGAACGTGTAACCGAACGCCTGCTGGCGTTGCAAAATTTTCCGGTGGTCGGGCGCGGTGTGGTGCGTCGGCTCGGGCAGGTTTTCGAGCAGGACATGATTTTCGTCGAGCCACTTTTGATAGGGCAGGGCGGAAGCGTATTTCTTTTTCAGTTCCTCGTCCGCGACGATGCGGCCTTCAATCGTGTCCACGAGAAACATGCGGCCCGGTTGCAACCGGCCCTTCGACGCCACGCGCTCGGGCGCGATGGGCAACACGCCGGCTTCCGAGGCCATGATGACCATGTCGTCTTTCGTCACGTAGTAACGCGACGGGCGCAGGCCGTTCCGGTCCAGGCACGCGCCGATGCGCACGCCGTCCGTGAACGCCATCGAGGCCGGGCCGTCCCACGGCTCGATGAGGCAGGAATGAAATTCGTAGAACGCCCGGCGCTCGGCGTCCATGCTCTCGTGATTTTCCCACGGCTCGGGAATCATCATCATCATCACGTGCGGCAGTTCGCGGCCCGAAAGCGTGAGCATCTCGACCACGTTGTCGAACATCGCCGAGTCGCTGCCGTCGGTGTTGACCACCGGCAAAAGTTTCTTGATGTCGTCGCCAAAAACTTCGCTCTCGAAGAGCGACTGGCGCGCCTTCATCCAATTCACGTTGCCGCGCAGCGTGTTGATTTCGCCGTTGTGCGCGATGAAACGATACGGGTGCGAGCGATCCCAGCTTGGGAAGGTGTTCGTGGAAAAGCGCGAGTGGACGAGCGCGAGCGCGGTGACCATGTCGGGGTTGCGCAGGTCGGGAAAATATTTCGCCACCTGCTCCGGCATGAGCATGCCTTTGTAAACGACCGTGCGATAGGACAGGCTCGACACGTAAAACCATTTCCCGCCCTCGACCGCGCCGCTGTAGCGGATGTCGTGCTCGGCGCGCTTGCGGATGACGTAAAGCTTTCGCTCGAAAGCGAGTTCGTCCTTCAACGCGGGATTGCGTCCGACAAACAACTGCATCATGTGCGGCTCGGCGGCTTTTGCGGTCGCGCCCAGCGAAGCGTTGTCCGTGGGAATGTCGCGCCAGCCAAGCACCGTCTGGCCCTCGGACTTCACGAGCTTTTCGACGAGCTTCTGGATGTTCGTGCGCTCGTCTTTGTCCGGCGGCATGAACAGCATGCCCGTTCCGTACTGGCCCGGCGCGGGGAGTTGAAAGCCGAGCTTGCCGGTTTCCTTGACGAAAAATTCGTGCGGCGTCTGCATCAGGATGC
Source organism: Verrucomicrobiota bacterium (assembly GCA_004297495.1). Taxonomy (GTDB): domain Bacteria; phylum Verrucomicrobiota; class Verrucomicrobiia; order Limisphaerales; family JADLHS01; genus SCTL01. Next base: position 861 of record SCTL01000948.1, on the reverse strand, counting down.
CCGCGCCGTCGCCGGTGTTCACCTCGCAACCACACGCGCCGCGATGATCGAGATTGACGAGAATCTGCAAGGCGTCGCTCACCAGTTGGTGCGATTTGCGCCCCTTGATGTTCACGACGAACCCGACGCCGCAGGCATCGTGCTCGAACTGCGGATCGTACAGGCCTTGCTTCGCCGGCAAACCGGCGGGCGCCGTGCCGGGTGATTGTTGCTCGTTTTGTGTGTTCGTCATCTCAACCGTCTCGTTCGTGCCGCAGACCTCGCGGCCAATTTAGATATTTTTTACCGGAACAGCGAAACGACGCAATAAATCATTTTCACGATTTGCCTTTTCCAGGCTGGCGGCTGCGGAAACCCGCCTAATGAGCCAGCGCGAAAAACGGGCGCACGCGGTACACCCGAACGGGCATCGCCAGTTTTGGTGAAACTTTGTGGGTGAGTTGGGTTTCACTTCCATCCATGATTCCCAAACCGGGAAGTCATTCCGCTTCCCGGTTGATTGGCAATGAGTAACCAGCACACGATTTTAAGTTTTCTCGCCGCGGGCCTGCTCGCGGCGACCGGCTGCGGCAGTTTCAAGCACGTCGTTGGTCCCGGGAACGGCGGCGCGGTGATCCAGTTGAAGTCGGCGCATCTCGTCGCGGGCGAAGGCGTGAACGGCTCGCTCAAACTGGACGGACTTTTTTACGAGACCAGCCGCGAGCGGATTGTCCTGCCCGCGAAACTTAATCTCCAATCCAACGGCACCACCAAGCAGGCGCAGACCACCATGCCCGATGGCCGCGTCGTCACCGTTTCACTCGAACCGCGTGGAAAGGATTTCATTCTGAAACTTAGCGCGCAGCCGAGTGCGGACATTGT
>SCTL01000947.1 GCA_004297495.1 Verrucomicrobiota bacterium | reverse complement strand
GATGTGGTGATGCCTGAGATGTCCCCGACGAACCACTATGATTTCTTGGTGACGGTTAAAAAGCAGTCGGCTGAACGGCTGCGGGAAGCCGTCGAGAAAAAAACCGGCTTCACCGCCGACTGGCAGGATCAGGAAGCGGACGTGTGGTTGCTCAAAGTTCAAACTCCCAACGTCCTTCAGCCCAGCACGAACACCGATTCACGGATTGAGTTCAAGAATGGCTATCTCATTTTCAAACACATGCCGATCGGCGCGCTGGCCCAGTTCATCAGCGAGAAACTGAAGCTCCCCTTGGAGGATCAAACCGAATTGCCCGGTGTTTACGATTACGCGGTGTCCTTCAACTGGAACACCCGCGAGCCGATGAACGAGGCCACGCTCAAACAAGTTGTGGGCAAATACGGGCTGACGGTCGTGGCCGGCAAGTCCACCCGACACATGATGGTTGTCCACCGGAAATAGAACATGAAAACCCGACGCGCGTTCACGCTCATCGAACTCCTGGTGGTCATCGCCATCATCGGCATCCTCGCGGCCATGCTGCTGCCGGCCTTGGGCAAGGCCAAAGACCGGGCGAAGGCGATTCAATGCCTCAACAACATCAAGCAGGTGGGAACGTATCACACCCTTTACGTCACGGATGAAGGGCGCTTCATCAACTACGTCTTCGAGGAACTGTGGATGCCGCGGTTGTTTCATTCCAAGACTGCGCCCTACAATCCGCTGGGTTATTGCCCGAAGGCTCCGTCCACCGGCGTCACCGTTCCGCCGAACACGATTGCGGAGGGCGGTCTGCGTCGTCCCTGGCAGATGAGCAGTTGGGAAGGTTCCATCGGTTTCAACGGCCATCTTTATCGGGACATGTCCGACGACCTGCTGATGCAATTTGGTTTGCATCCGGAAAATCAGTTTCGCGGCGAATCCACCATTCGGTCGCCCACGCTCACGCCGGTTTTCTTCGACGCCATGTGGCCGGACACCTGGCCGAACGCCACCGATCTGCCGCCGGAGAATCTGGTTGATCCCAACAAAGAACCGGCGGGCATTCAGCGCGTCGTCATTCCCCGGCACGGAAGTGCGCCGGGCAACAGCGCATTGACCGATTTTAATCCCAGGAACAATCTTCCCGGCGGTATCAACGTGATGTTCTACGACGGCCACGCGGAACTGGTGAAGCTGGAAAATCTTTGGACGTTGCAATGGAACGCCAACTGGGTGAACCCGTCCGTGCGCCCCGGCAAATAGGCGGACGGCTACCAACCGACGCCGGGATAAAAGCGTTTGCCACTGATCTGTCAATGGGCGCAACCACCGCATCACCTGCCCAGTCCGATGCGCGCCGTCAAAAATAGTTTGTCGGATTCCGCAGATGGGTGGCGATAGGCTAGTGAAGATGAGCGATACCGCCACAGAGACCGACCTGCAACTCCTCGCGCGCTACACCCGCGACCACGCCGAGGATGCCTTCGCGGAAATCGTCCGACGCCACGTTGATCTCATTCACTCCGCCGCGCTCCGGCAGGTCCGCTCGCCGCAACTCGCCGAGGAAGTCGCTCAATCCGCCTTCACCGACCTCGCGCGCAACGCAAACAAGCTCAAGCCCGACACCATCCTCGCCGCGTGGCTCTATCGGGTCACTCACCGCACTGCCGTTGATGTCGTCCGCCGCGAAGCTCGTCGGCAGTTGCGCGAACAAATCGCCACCGAGCTGAATGCCATGAACGCCACCACCGCCGACTGGACGCACATCGAACCCCTGCTCGACGACGCCATGTCCGCGCTCGATGAAACCGACCGCGCCGCCGTCCTGCTCCGCTACTTCGAGAACAAATCCCTGCGCGAAGTCGGCGCGACCCTCGGCACATCCGACGACGCCGCGCAGAAACGCGTGAGCCGCGCGGTCGAGCGCCTGCGCGAATTCTTTGCCAAACGCGGCGTCACGGTCGCCGCGAGTGGACTCGTTGTCGTCCTCTCCGCCAACGCCGTCCAAGCCGCGCCGGCGGGATTGGCCGTCACGATTTCAACTGCTGGTATCCTCGCCGGGGCGTCTGTTCAAACTGCAACCACCATCGCCGCAACCAAAGCCATCGCCATGACAACACTGCAAAAGACACTCATCGCCACAACGCTCGCCGCTGCCGTTGGAACGGGAATCTTTGAAGCGCATCAAGCTTCAAACTTGCGAACCGAGGTGCAAACTCTCCAGCAACAGCAAGCGCCGCTGACCGAGCAAATCCAGCAATTGACTCGCGAGCGCGACGACGCCACACGGCAACTCGCCGCGCTCCGCGAGGAAAATGAACGACTGAACCGCAATTCAGCCGAACTGCTCAAGTTGCGCGGTGAAGTGGGAGTCTTGCGAAACGCTGCGCGAGCTTCAATGCAAGCAAACCCGGCAGACGCCTCCATGGAAGCGGCTGCCAAGTCCTGGCTAAATCGTGCGAATCAACTCAAGCAGTATGTGGAACAGAATCCGAACGAGAAGATTCCCGAGTTCCAATTTCTTACCGACCGAGAATGGTTGATTCTTAGCGGCGACACGGGGCTCGAAACTGAGGATTTCAGAACGCAGGATGATTATCGGCGTGGGGTCGAGTTGTTGCGACTTCAAGCCGAGACCAAATTCGCCCACCGAGTCCAGGAGGCCCTGCGAAAATATTCCTCTGCAAACAACGGACAATTCCCAACCGGTTTATCGCAGTTACAGCCGTATTGCGAACCCATTGTGGGAGACTTGCTCCTCCAGCTTTACGAAATCAAGCCCTCGACCGTTTTGTCCACATGGCTTGTCAAAGACAACAACATAAAAACTGACTGGGTGATCACGCGGATGAAACCGGTAAATTCAAATTCCACCTCGCGCCTCGCTATCTTCACGGATGGCAACGCTTATTGGCAGTCACCTCGTTAAGACTGTCCAAAATGGTGGTTCGCCCCACCGCTCTTTCCCTGTCCGATTTCCGGGGCGGCGGTTATTATCCTATGAGTGAACGCGCAAACCGACCAACAACTCTTGCGGGATTACGCCGGAAGCCGTTCGGAAGCGGCCTTCGCCGAGTTGGTGCGCCGTCACATTGACCTCGTCTATTCCGCCGCGCTGCGGATGGTTTGCGATTCGCACCAGGCTGAGGACGTGACTCAGGGCGTGTTTGTGGCGCTGGCGCGGAACGCCCGGCAACTCACCCATCACCCGGTCTTGTCCGGCTGGCTGCATCGCACGACGCAAAATCTCGCGGCCAATGCCGTCCGCACCAATATCCGCCGGCAAACGCGCGAAAAGGAGGCCGCCGCCATGAATGAATTGCTTTCCGATAGTGGGACAGGCGTCTCGCCTGTCTGGTCCGACATCGCCCCGCATCTCGACGCCGCGCTCGGCGAATTGAGCGAGCCAGACCGCGATTCGCTTTTGCTCCGTTACTTTGAACGGAAGTCGGCGCGCGAAATGGCGCAAACCCTCGGCATCAGCGACGAAGCCGCCCAGAAGCGTGTGACCCGCGCGGTGGAACGGCTGCGCGAGTTCTTCGCCAAACGCGGCGTCACCGTTGGCGCGAGCGGACTGGTAGTCGTCATCTCCGCCAACGCCGTCCAAGCCGCGCCGGTCGGACTGGCTGTTGCTATTTCAACCGCCGCTGCGCTGGCCGGAACAACGATCGCGAGCACGGCAACTGCAACCGCAACCAAAGCCATCGCTATGACCACACTGCAAAAATCAATCATCGGAGCGGCACTCGTCGCCGCCGTCGGAACAGGAATTTTCGAAGCGCACCAAAATTCCCAATCACAAAAACGAATTCAAAGTTTGCAACAGCAACAAAATTCGTTGAACGAACAGCTCGCGCAATTACAGCGCGAGCGTGATGATGCGACCAATCAATTGGATGGATTGCTCGCGGAAAACGCGCAGTTGAAATCAAATTCAAACCAACATGAGCTTTTGAAATTGCGCGGTGAAGTGGCTGCGGCGAGGCGAGCCGCTTCGGACACGGCAGCCAAAGCGCAGGGCCGTAGGAACGACGCTGAACCTTCGCCGGAGGATTCCCAACGCAACCAAACGCGAGCCAATCTCGAGACGTTTTTTAAGCTGACAAATCTGTCGCGCGAAACAGCCGATCAATATGTCAATCTGGAGGTAGGAATGAAGCGGCGTCAGGACGAGCGCCTGAAAGGGCTATTAAGCGGCACTCTGTCCGTCGCCGATGCTGTGCGCCAACGCGACCAGGACAAACAGGCGCAGGA
>SCTL01000946.1 GCA_004297495.1 Verrucomicrobiota bacterium | reverse complement strand
GCTCCATCTTCAACTGGATGAGCGTGGACGCCCAGCGCAACAAACTCATGCCCGTCACCGGTGGCACGGCGATCGGCGTGGACAGCGCGCCCGTGGAATGTTCGCTTTGGACCAGCGGGATTTACGCGGGCCAATACGAGGACAAATACAAATACACCGCCGACTACGGCGAACTTCGCGCCTGGGGTTGGAGCAGCGTGGGCAGCGGCGGAAAAAACGTCGGCCTCTGGGACGTGGCTGGCAGTTCTGAATACATGGCCAGCGGGCCGCTGCGGCGTGAATTGGTCTGCCACATGGGCACGACGATTCTCAACACGCCGCACGGCGGGCACTACGGTTTCTGCGCCGACTCCGCGTTTCTTACCGGCGAAGCTTGGGCGAAGGTTTGCGGTCCGCATTTCATCTATTGCAACAACATCACCAACACCATCACCGTGACCAACACCGCCGCGCAGACGCTTTACACTGACTCGCTCGCGCAAGCGGACGCTGAAACCGGAGCGTGGCCATATTCTTGGTTCACCAATTCCAATTATGCTCCCGCCTCGCAACGCGGCACCGTGATAGGAAAAATCGTCATCGCCGACACCTACAACCCGAGCGCCAGCGCATCGAACCTGTGGGTGGGCGTCGAACTTCAGCCCGCCAACAGTTCCTACGATTTTCAGCGATGGTACAAGCCCTACCATTTTTGGACCAAGACGGATGCCGACGGCAACTTCACCATCCCCGACGTCATCGCCACGAACGGCTACACGCTCTACGCTTTCGGCCCGGGATCGGCGGGCACGTTCCAATCGCAGAGTCTCGTCGGCGGCAGCGCGCCGAACTCGTTGGACATTCCGGCGTCGCAGTTCAGCGTGACGGTGACGGCCGAAGCGACCAACAATCTGGGCAACGTCACCTGGACACCCACGCGCGTCGGGCCAACGGTGTTTGAAATCGGTTATCCCGACCGCACCGCGCGCAAATTCCGTCACGGCGAAGATTGGTGGGTCGGCGACATCGGCCCGAGCCCGACCGCCCCCAGCCCGGTCTGGAGCAAGTTTCTGGAGTATCCCTTTGATTTTCCGACCGGCCCGAATTACGTAGTCGGCCAGAGCCGGTGGACGACCGATTGGAATTTCTGCCAGCCGGCCATCATCAACACCACCGGCGCTTACGATCCGTGGGGCAACACCAGCGACACTTCCTCGCTCATCACGTTTAACCTGCCGTCCGCGCCGGCGGGGAACGGCTCGCTCTATCTCGCGCTCTGCTCGGATTTTTACGCCGCGATCAAAATCACGGTCAACGGCAGCTACATCACTGATCCCAACGGCTATCTGGCGGCGTATCAAGGCGAACAAAGCGACGCGACGGACCGCGAAGGCATCCACGGCTTGTTCTCCGATAATCGTGTGTCGGTCCCGAGCAGCTCTCTGCACGCGGGCGAGAACACGATCAGGATCAGTATTCGCCAGACGGGCGGCAATTCCATCGCCAAGCACGCCATGTATGATTATGTCCGGCTGGAGTTGCCCGGCTACATTCCGCCCGCGCCCACCGGCGTGCGCGCCTACGCGGGCAACAATTGCAATTTGATTTCCTGGCCCGTGCAGCCCGGCGCGACGAGCTACAATATTTTGCGCTCCACGACCAGCGGCAGCGGCTACGTTTCCATCACCAACGGAGTGACGGGGCCGATTTGCGGGAGTGGATTCAACAACGCGACCTTCCTCGACACGACTGCGGCAAACGGCACGCCGTATTACTACGTCGTCAAATCGGTGAACACCGTTGGCAGCAGCACCAATTCGCCGCAGGCCAGTGCGACACCGGACGCGGGCGCTGCCACGAATGCGCCCGCCACGCCCACGGGCCTGACCGTCGGCAGCGTCGCGCATCAAAGCGTCACGTTGAATTGGAGCGCGGTTTCCAACGCGAATTTTTACACGGTCTATCGCTCGACGCTGTTCAACAACGGCGGCGGCGCGTCGAATGTTCTCGGCACGATTGTGCTCGCGAACAATCTGACCAACGCGACCTACACCGACACGTCGCCGACGGACGGCAGCATTTACCGCTATGCGGTCGCCGCCACGAGCGCGGGCGGTACGAGCACGAATTCCAGCGGCGTCGTGGCGGTGCCCAAGCCGTCGCCGCCCGCGACGCCCCCGCCGTCGCTGTTCATCACTTCAGTCATCAACGGCGCGCCCGCGCAGGATGTGACCTTCACCTGGAACGCCGTGCCCGGCGCCGTTGGTTACGCGATCTTTCGCGCGACCAGTGCCGGCGGGCCGTTCACATTCATTCAAAGTGTTTCCACGACGACGTTCTTCGACGGCGGATTGGCGACCAACCAGATTTATTATTACCGCGTCGCCGCCTTGAACGCGGCGGGCGTCTCGTCTTACGCCACGGATTCCATCAATCCGAAACAAGCCGCGCCGACGAATCTCATCGCCGTGGCCTCCGCCACCGATCCCCAAATCGTGCTGACGTGGAACGCGACGCCGGGCGCGACCAGTTACACGGTCAAGCGCGGCACGAGCGTCGCCAATGAAACGACCACCGTCATCTCGGGATACACGGGCACGACTTACACCAACACCGGTCTGACGCTGGGTACGACTTATTATTATGTCATCACGGCGACGGGCGTGAACGGCGCCAGCGGCAATTCACCCGAAGCCAGCGCGACTCCAGGCAGCAGCATCTGGATTTCTACCCTCGGCGGTAATTGGGGAACGACGGGCAACTGGCTTGGTGGCGGCGTCGCGAACGGTTCCGGCAGCACGGCTGATTTCAGCACGCTCACGCTGTCCTCGAACGTCACGGTCACGCTGGATAGCGCGCGCACGGAAGGCACGTTGAAATTCGGCGACGTGGGGGATGCTTACGATTGGTCGGTGATCGGTGCGAACACTTTGACTCTGGCCGGCAAGGCTACCGTCAAAGTGGTGAATCAATCCGCAACCATCAGCACGCCCATCGCGGGCACGGCAGGCCTGACCAAAACCGGTGCGGGCACGCTGATACTCGGCGGCGCGACGGAAAGTTTCACCGGCGGAACCACGAACAACGGCGGCTCGCTCGTGCTGGATTTTTCCGCGGCGGGTTCGCCGACAGCGGACCTGATTCCTGTTGCCAACACACTGACACTGGCTGGCAGCACCGTTCAACTCATCGGAAGCAGCAGCCCGGC
>SCTL01000945.1 GCA_004297495.1 Verrucomicrobiota bacterium | reverse complement strand
TTGGGGCGCGCAGTGTCAGCCCGAGCAGGGCGACTGGTACGCGCGCAAAATGTATCTCGCCAACGACGCGCACCAAAAATATCACCTCGCGCACTACGGCGATCCGGCCACGAATGGTTTCAAGGACGTGATCCACGAATGGAAGGCGGAGAAGTGGAATCCCGATGAGCTGCTCGCGCTCTACAAACGCGCCGGCGCGAAATACTTTTTTGCGCTGGCGAACCATCACGACAATTTCGACAACTGGGATTCGAGGTATCAGCCGTGGAATTCCGTGAAGCTCGGTCCGAAGAAAGATTTGATCGGCGGCTGGGAGAGCGCCGCGCGGAAACAGGGAATGCGATTTGGCGTGAGCGTTCACGCGGCCCACGCCTGGACTTGGTATGAGCCGGCGCAGAATTACGACGGCAAACTGACGAAGGCTGACGGCAAAGGTTTGTGGTGGGACGGTCTTGATCCGCAGGAGTTGTATGAGCAACGCCACGCGCCCTCGCCGGGATTTGAGAAGGGTAACTCGATCCACGGACGTTGGCATTGGGACAACGGCGCGAGCCAGCCGGATCAGGCTTATTGCGAAAAATTTTACAATCGCACAATGGACCTCATCAACAAATACCAGCCCGACTTGATTTATTTTGACGACACCGCGCTGCCGCTCTGGCCGGTGAGCGACGCGGGTCTGAAAATCGCCGCGCATTTCTACAATCAAAACATGACGCAGCATCACGGTCGCAACGAAGCGGTGTTGTTCGGTAAAATTCTCGACGCCGATCAGCAGCAGTGCATGGCGTGGGACATCGAGCGCGGCGTCAGCCCCACCATCGTGCCGCATCCGTGGCAGACGGACACCTGCATCGGCGGCTGGCATTATGATCGCGGCCTTTATGACTCGGGCCGTTACAAGAGCGCGAAGACGGTCATCCACATGCTCGCCGACATCGTGAGCAAGAACGGCAATCTGCTGCTCAACGTCCCCGTGCGCGGCGATGGGACGATTGACGACAAGGAACTCGCCATCGTGCGCAGCATCGGCGACTGGATGGACGTGAACGGCGAAGCCATTTTCAGCACGCGGCCATGGAAAGTTTTTGGCGAAGGGCCGGCGTCCGCTGGCGCGGCGTTGAGCGCGCAGGGTTTCAACGAAGGCAAAGGCAAACCATTCACGGCGGAAGACGTGCGCTTCACGAAAAAGGGCGACGCCCTTTACGCCATTGTCCTTGGGTGGCCAACGAACGCGGTGACGATCAAGTCGCTGGGGACCAACGCCGGATTGCTGGACGAACCCATTTCCAAAATCAACCTGCTCGGCAGCAAAGAGAACCTGCGCTGGTCGCAATCGGCGGAGGGGCTCGTGATTCAGCCCCCCAAGGAAAAGCCGGGCGACATCGCCGTTGTTTTCAAGCTGACCCTTCACCGCTAGTGGTGATTGCGATGAAACGGAATCGTGGCAGACTGACGTCCTCATGGTGTCACCGGCGCGAACAAAGTTTCTCCGCATCCTCCTCAGTGCGGGTTTGTTGATTTTCGCCGCGAGCGCCAGCGCGCAATTGCCCGTCCTCGGCTCCACCGGCGCGCACGATCCCTCGACGATGATCAAGGACGGCAGCCGCTACTACGTCTTCACCACCGGCAGCGGAATTCCGAACAAGTACACGACCGATCTGCGCAACTGGACTTCCGGCTCGCTGGTCTATCCGTCCGGCGCGCCCGCTTGGGCGACCAACGCTGTCCCCGGTTACGATCCGAACAATTGGAGCTGGGCGCCGGACATCGCCTACTTCAACGGCCGCTACAATCTTTACTATTCCGTTTCCCAGTGGGGCACGGTTGATTCGGTCATCGGTCTCGTCACGTCGCCGTCGCTCACTTCACCAACCTGGACCGATCAGGGCAAAGTCATCCAGTCCGACGCCTCCTGCTGTACCCAGCCTGAGACTGATCTCACCACTTACAACTGCATTGACCCGAGCATTCTCGTGGACACGAACGGCTCAGTCTGGATGTCGTTTGGTTCCTATTCGGACGGCATTCTCGTGATGCAACTCGATCCCGCCACCGGGAAGCGGCTGAACACAAACGTCGCGCCGACGAAAGTCGCCAGCAGCAGCCTCGGTTTTTTCAGCAACACCACGGAAGGTTCGTTCCTCCATCAACGCGGCGGCTATTATTATCTGTTCCTCAACTATGGCGGCTGCTGTTCCGGCGTGGACAGCACCTACAACATCCGCGTCGGTCGCGGCGCCAATGCCACCGGACCGTTTCTCGACAAGACTGGCGCGAACATGATCGGTGGCGGCGGCACGATGCTGCTCGAAAGCACCGGACGCTACATCGGCCCGGGCCACGCGGGCATCCTGGACGACAACGGCACGAACTGGTTCACGTATCATTACTACGACGGCAACAACAACGGCGCGGCGACGCTCGGCTTGAATCAGATTCAATGGGACGCCGCCGGCTGGCCCGTGCTGACGAATGATTGGAGCGCGCTTTACCCGTTCGACACCGACGCCCGCGAACATCGCGCGCTCTACAACGGCGCGTTGCGCAACGGCGCGAGCGTCACCAACGATTCCACGCGCGGCAAAGTCCTCAATCTCGACGGCGCGACGAATTACGTTTCGCTCCCGCTCTCCGTGGCCAACGCCAGCACGTTTGCCGCGTGGGTGAAATGGAACGGGGGCGCGGACTGGCAGCGCATTTTTGATTTCGGCAGCGACACGACGAAATATTTTTTCCTCACCCCGCGCGCGGACAGCGGCAAGATGCGCTTTGCCATCAAGAATGGTGGCGGAGAACAACAGATCAACGCGCCCGCCGCGTTGCCGACCAACTCGTGGG
>SCTL01000944.1 GCA_004297495.1 Verrucomicrobiota bacterium | reverse complement strand
ATCAAGGACGCGGTGTTCGTCTCCGGCGGCGAACGTTTTCCGGAATTGATCCGGCGCATCAAGTCCGGCTACGGAAAATTCGACGCCGCCACCGCGCGCGAGTTGATGTCTCGGCCCGTCTGCCTGCCGTCGAACATCCACTCGGCTCTGTTTGCGCCCGAGACGCTGGATTTCTGGGTGGCGAATGCGGATTCAAAAAACGTCGCGAGCGCGACGCGTTACACGCACTACAATCTGCGTGAGCTGCTGCAACCCCCGCCGCGTTCGCTGGCGCGTTCGACGAAGTAAACTTGAGACAACCGAGTTTGAACGTGCATTGAATCCGTCGCCTCCGTATCTTCCCGCCGCTTTTTTATGGCGACGATCAAACCTTTTGCCGCACTACGACCGAAACCGGAACTCGCTTCCCAAATCTGCGAACTGCCTTACGACGTGATGTCGTCCGACGAGGCTCGCGCGATGGCGGCGGGCAATCCGCTCAGTTTCCTCCACGTGAGCAAACCGGAAATTGATCTGCCGCCGTCCACGGACATTTACGCACCGGAAGTTTATGCGAAGGGAAAGGAGAACTTCGCCAAGCTCATCTCGCAAGGCGGGCTCCAGCAAGACGCGCAACCGTGCTTCTACCTTTATCGCCAGATAATGGGCGCGCACTCGCAAATCGGCCTCGTCGCGGCGGCGAGTTGCGAGGAATACTTGAGCGGCATCATCAAGAAGCACGAGTTCACGCGTCCGGACAAGGAAGACGACCGCGTGCGGCACATCGAAGCGCTCAACTCGCAGACTGGGCCGGTGTTTCTCACGTATCGCGCGGTGACGGCGCTGGATGAATTCATCGCGAAGAAGACTTCCGAACAGCCGGACGTGGATTTCACCGGCAAGGATGGCGTGCGCCACACGTCGTGGACTGTTGGCGACGCGGCAGGAATCAAGTTTATCGCTGAGCAGTTCGCGAAGATTCCGTTCCTCTACATTGCCGACGGCCACCATCGCAGCGCGGCGGCGGCGCGGGTTTATTTGAGTCGTAGCAGCGGACGTCAGTCCGCTCAAATCTCATCTGAGACTGATCAGAGCCGACTGACGTCGGCTGCTACGGGACAAAATCACAGCGGTCAATTCCTCACCGTCATCTTCCCGCACAATCAGATGCAGATCCTGCCCTACAATCGCGTGCTGAAAGATTTGAACGGGCTCTCGCCGGAGCAGTTGCTGCAAAAGCTCGACGGCGTGTTCACGATTCAATCCGTAGCGGCGTCTCGGCAGAGCGCCGCCATTCGATCCGATGTTTGCGGCGCTCTGCCGAGACGCCGCTACGAACTCGGTTTGTTCCTCGCCGGCAAATGGCACACGCTGAATTTCCGTCCACACTTCGCGGCGACGAACGATCCCATCGAGAAACTCGACGTGACGTTGCTGCAAAAGTTCGTACTCGATCCCATCTTCGGCATCAACGACCCGCGCACGAGCAAGCGCATCAATTTCGTCGGCGGCATTCGCGGCACGGTTGAGTTGGAGAAGTTGGTGAACAGCGGCGAGTATGGCTGCGCGTTCAGCCTGTTCCCGACGAGCATTGAGGATTTGATGACCATCGCCGACGCCGGCGGCATCATGCCGCCCAAGAGCACCTGGTTCGAGCCGAAGCTCCGCGACGCGATGTTCTGTCACATGCTCTGAGCCGGTAGGAGATGACGTGAGGAGGCTCAAACTTTCCTCGGCGAAGTCGTGTTGCGTGTTTCGTGTTGCGTCAAGCATGATGCGGACGTCGCGCAACACTTGACGCAACACGCAACACGGAACACGCACCGCATGTCCTACAAACTCGTCCAACTCCGCAACGGCACGCACGCCGTCTATGCCGCGGCGTACGATGAGAAAATGCACCCCGGCCTCGGTCCGGCGGCGGAGGCGGAGGAAGTTTACGTGCGGCAACTCAAGCTACGCGAGCGATTGCGTGATCACTCCGGCGAATTTGTGATCTGGGACATCGGCCTCGGCGCGGCGGCGAATGCCACGGCGGCATTGCGCGCGGCGCGGGAATTCAATTGCCCGATCCGGCTCGTGAGTTTCGATGACACGACCGGGCCGTTGGAGTTCGCGCTGCAAAACATCTCCGCACTCGAATACTTGCAAGGCTACGAAGCGCCGTTGGCTGAATTGCTTCAGTTGCAGGGGAGGGCTGCCAATAAAAATCTCGAGGTCGAAACGCGGAAAGCCCCTCACCCGGCCTGCGGCCACCCTCTCCCCATCCGATGGGGAGAGGGACGGGGTGAGGGG
>SCTL01000943.1 GCA_004297495.1 Verrucomicrobiota bacterium | reverse complement strand
GGATCGTCGTTGGCGTCCAGCACGGCGCCGATGATGCGGTAACCGGCAGCCGCGCCGACGGGCACGAGCACGTTCGCGCTGGCGGCGCCGCCTTTCATGTCGCTGACGACGCAACGCGCGACGTGTTCGCCGGGCGCGCCCCAGCTTTGAGAAACCCACGGCTGGTTCGTGATGGAAAAAGTTCCGTCATCGAACGACCACGCGTAAGCCAGCGCGTCGCCGTTGAGATCACTGGCCGTGGCGTGCAGGTGGACGAGCTGGCCGGGCGCGGCGTTCGTCCGGTCAATTTCCACTTTCAACACCGGTGCCCAGTTCCCGGGAAACGGGCCGGTGTTGACTTGCACGTCAATCCATGGGTCCGCCGTCGCCGCGCCGCGGGCCAGCGGCGTGATGAAAACGCCCGCGGCGTCGTCAGTGAACGTGCGGCCAATGACCACCGCCGCGTCATTGCGGCTGACGGTTTCGGGCGTGGTGTCGAGCAGTTGCGAGCCGGCGTTGCTCTCGGTCCACGCGGACCAGTCGAGGAGAATTCCGTTTTGCAGGAAAGGATTGCCGGTGAAGCGCTGCCGGAATTCGAGCCAGTAATCGCGCTGGAAATCCTTGCGCACTTTCGCGGCGTAAAATTTTCCGTTCACGCGCTGGGCGGCGTCGAACGGGTAAATGCGATAGACGCCGTTGCTGGTGATCTGGTGGACGGCGTCGTCCGGGAGCCAGCCGAGAATGTTTTTGAAGTCGGCGTTGAACTGATTGTTGCCCGCGGCGGCGTTGCCCATGGTGTCGAAGACGTTGCCGTATTCGGTGTTCGTGCCCGGGCCGATGACGCTGAAATCGTTGGTGAGTGTGTTCCAAAAATTCGCGTGCCAGAGGCCGTAGTTGTGGCCGAGCTCATGGCTCGTCACACCCGCGCCGTAACTTTGCAGCCACGTGCCTTTGCCGCCGACGAACGCCAGCCCGCCCCAATCGAACGTCGGCACGCTGGTGTGACTGACGATGTCGCGTTCGTAATTCACCGTGTCGTAGCCCGCCTGCCGCGCCGCCTCGCGGGCTTCGGCGAGCAACGCGCCCGGGCCTTGCGTGGTGTACCAGACTTTCGGGTGCGGCAACGTGAGCAATGGCGTGACGGTCGTCGTCAGCCACGTCGTATCGTACGAACAATTGACGTAAAACTCGTTCACGTCGTCCATGATGCTGTAGGCGCTGGCTTCCGAGAGCGGCTCGGTCAGGTCGTCGGGAAAATTCACGCGCAGGTAGAGCACGTTCTTGCGGCCCTGCGTCCAGGTGCTCGCCCCGCCGGCGACGAGATTTGCGGCGTTGACGCCGCCGCCGCTTTCAGCGAGTTGCCATTGTGTTTGCACGAGTCGCAAATGATCCACGCCGCAGAACCAGGAAATTTCTCCGCCGATATCTCCGGCCACGGCTTCGTTTCGCGCCGTCGCGGACTGACCGGACACTCCGCAAATCGGTTCGCGGGTCTGTCCGTTTTCCGCCAGGCTCGCCGCCGCTTCGTCTGCCTCCAAAATCCGGATCGGGTCGGGATGCAACGCCAGCTTGCCCGCGAGCGCGATGCCGTGCAGGGGAATGTTCGCCTGCGTGCGCTGTGACAGCCGCCGGCCAAAGACAAACGCGTCGTAGCGTTCATTGCGAATTTGTGCCCAGCGGTAAACCCGGCTCGCGCCGCTCTCGAATTGCGTGGCCACCGCCACTTCAAAATTCCCGCGTCCATCCACGCGCTGCTCGAAGTGGCGCGTGATGTTCGGCGGCAACGCGCGTCGCCAGCGAAACGGCACAGTCAACGCGAGCGCCTGTTCGGGATTCGTCTCGATCAATTCGCGCATCGCCTCGCGCCGCTGCCAGGCCAGCGCTTCGCCTTGCGTTGCGCTGACGGTCGAATCACCGGCCAGATAATGCTCCGCCCAGTCGGAAAACGCCGTGACGGCGCGCGGGCGGGGAGAGTCAGCCGTCTTCGGTCCCGGGTCTTGAGTCCGGGCGTCGGCGCGCACGGAGGGAGTTTGGAGCAGGACGTTGGACTCGGGCTGCGGCGCTGGCGGCGCGTTGGTGGCGGGATTGAGGCTGGCCAACGGTTGCCGAATCACCGTGGATGGAGAAGCAGGTTTTGCTCGAAGCCAGAGCAACGCGGCCAGCACGAAACCGCCGGCCACCAGGCTGAGAAGGCGCGCGCGTTTCATGGTCCATCGAGGATGGTTGTTCCCTGCGCCTCCGGTTGGAGGCTGCGCCGACGCACGGCAAAGCGGACTCTTTTGAATCGCGCGTTCACATGAGGGAACGACTTGGGTTTAAGTTGCCTTGATGCGATGACTATGCACGCCGGGTGCCAACGTGTCGAAGATAAAAATTGAGCTTGAATCGCTGCCTCTCAATGCTCGGAACGCGTGATTATTGAACCCAAAAGCGCGAGCCTCACGCGTCGGGCCGGGCCGGTTTTTCAATCAAGCCGGCGAAAGTTCGCCGCCCACCTGACGCGTATCACTTCGCCTCGTTCAAGGTGAATTCCACACCGATCTCTCCCGTCGCGCGTTCGAGCGACTTGCGCAGCGCGGCCACCGACACCCCGGCGGGCAGCAGCAGTTTGCACCGCGCCTGGAAAAGTTGTTCGCCGGACATCGGCGCGCTCACACATTCGGTGGCGAGTTCCTCCACGTTCACGCCCAACGCGGCGAGAGCGGCGGAGATTTCGCGCACAATGCCGGGACGATCCGGTCCGATGACTTCAAGTGAAGCAAAAAGCGCTTCGCCCTCCGCGCGCGCGGGTTCATCGGTGCGGACGACGATTTTCAAGTCACTGACTTTGGCGAGCGCCTGTTCGAGCGCGGGGCGCTTTTCCGCTGGCACATGCACGCGCAGGATGCCGGCGAATTCACCGCCGAGCCGGCACATGCGGCTCTCCAGCCAGTTGCCGCCGTGCTCCGCCACGAGGCGGGCGAGCGATTCCACCAAGCCGGTGCGGTCTTTGCCGATGACGGTCATGACGAGTGGGACTTGCATGAGCGCAGTGTTAACGCGCCGCGCGGAACTGACAAGCGATTCCGGCGCGGTTAGAGAAACACAATTGCCGCGGCCGCTGCGCACTGCCAAGCTACGCGCCATGCGCACCAGTTTCCGTCCTCTGCAACGCGCCGGCTTTGGGCTGGCGGCTCTCGCGATTATTCTGAGCGGTTGCCAGACGTCGCAAAGAACCAGCGGCGCGGCAGGTGATGTTTTCAGCCAGGTCAGCACGAATGTTTATTTCACGCCGGTGAATCAGTTGCTCACGCCGGCCGGGTTGCAGATCGAACTGCCCGGCCTGCGACCGCAGGCGCTGGCGCTCAGTCCGGATGAAAAGATTTTTGTCACCGCCGGCAAGACGCATGAACTTGTGGTGCTCGATCCGCGCACGGGAAAAATTCTTCAGCAAGTTCCCCTGCCCTCGGACAAGGACACCGATCCCGCGCCGCCGGACGTGAACGCGCCGATCTTGCAACCGGACAAGGAAGGCCAGGTGAGTTACACCGGTCTGGTGTTTTCGCCGGACGGCGAGCGGATTTATCTCTCCAACGTGCGCGGCAGCATCAAAGTGTTCGGCGTGGAAGCGAACGGCAAAGTTATCGGACTGTTTTCCATTTCACTTCCGCCCGCCACCGCGCCGTCCCGCAAAATTGAAATTCCCGCTGGCCTCGCTGTCTCTCGCGACGGCAAGCGGCTCTACGTGGCGCTGAATCTTTCCAACAAGCTCGCCGAACTCGACACGAACGACGGGCGCGTGCTGCGAATCTGGGACGTGGGCGTCGCGCCGTTCGACGTGGCGCTGGTTGGTAATAAAATTTATGTGAGCAACTGGGGCGGGCGACAGCCGGACGCGCAAAGCGTGACCGGCCCGGCGGGTCGCGGTGTGAAGGTGCGCGTGGATCCGGTGCGTTACATCGCGAACGAAGGTTCGGTGAGTGTCGTTGACCTGAAATCCGAAATCGTGACTGGCTTGCACGCTTCAGCTCTCGCGGTGTCACCGAACCAACGCTGGTTGGCCGTCGCAAACGCGGGCAGCGACACGCTCAGTGTGATTGACACGCGCGCGGACAAGATTGTCGAAACCATCTGGACGCGGCAAAGCCCGGCGGATTTGTTCGGCGCGCAGCCCAATGCACTGGCGTTTGACCAGTCCGGCAAAAAACTTTTTGTGTGCAACGGCTCGCAGAACGCCGTGGCGGTGGTTGATTTTAACCCTGGAAAGTCTGAGCTGTGCGGCTTGATCCCCGTCGGCTGGTTTCCCGGCGCAATCGCGACCACGCATCACAAACAACGCACCACGCTGCTTGTGGCGAACATCAAGGGGCTTGGCTCAAACAAGAGTCTGAACCCGGAAAGAAACAAAGGTTCGAGCAGTCTGCAATATCGAGGCGGGATTTCCGTCCTCGTCGCGCCCGGTGAAAAGGAATTACCGCAGCTCACGCAAATCGCACTGGCAAACATGCGACACGGTTTGCTCCAAGAGGCGAAGTTGCCGGCACGTGCGGGCCAGCCAGCGCGGCCTGTGCCCGAGCGCGTGGGCGAACCAAGCGTGTTCC
>SCTL01000086.1 GCA_004297495.1 Verrucomicrobiota bacterium | reverse complement strand
CGCTGCGCAGCCGACTGCCGGATTGCATCTTCTTCACGACCGAACTCGATACACGTTACAACATGCCGAGCCAGAATGCGTGGACGCGCAATCTGGTCACCGCTTCCGGCTTCGATTTGCTGCCGCCGCCCGAAGTGAGTTCACTGGGGTTCGCACCGTTCCGGGACGCGTATCAAACCTCCACCTTCGTGGGCTGTTACAGCTTGCTGACGGGACGGAGTGAGCTGCCGTCCGAGGATTTGGCGCTGTACGAAATCGGACGCAAAGTACCGCACCGCCTTGAATGGACGCGTCGAGACTTCTTTACCACGGCGGGAGAATGGATTGAGCCGTTGGTTAGCGCGGTGAAGAATCCCTCGAGTGAGGCCTGGCAGAAGTTGGGGCGGCGTCTGGCGAGCGGACTGGACTCGCCGGCGCTCCTGGTCGGGGGCGCGATTTTTTTCTTCTTCAGCCTGATCATGGCCACGACGATTCCGTTCAAGCGCCGGTGGGCCTGGCACGAGTTCTGGATGTTGCTGCTGCTGGCGGTGCTGTGCGGCGTGATTGTGCTGGTGGTGCTGCTGATTTTCCGGGACGGCTTGGAGCCGATGAAGGTTGGCGACGGCGTCAGCGTCCTGCCGTCGGCGATTCTGTTGCTGATGGCGGTGGTGGTGGGGCTGTACGGTTTGATCCGGCTGGATGGCGCGGACGGCGGGGAGGCGGTGTCGCGCGGTGCGGCGTTCTTTCTGAGTGTGACAGCCATGTTTGTGCTCGCGGTTTTGGTGTGTTCGTTTGTGCGGTGTCCGATGCGTTCGCCGAACGAGCTTTTGTTGCGCATCCTTTTCATCGGGGCGTGGTGCGTCAGCGGTGTGTTGTGCGTGGCGACCGCTTTTTTCTGGCGGGCGTTTCTCCAGCGGGTGCGGCTTCTCCGGGACGAGGTGGACCGACTCTGCGGAGAGGATGTCGCTGCATTGCTCGGTCCGACCGTGAGCGGGTTCGTGGATAATTCCGCCGAACTCGCGTGGAAGGTGGAGAAGTTTTCGCCGCGCGCCTATTTTCCGATGTGCACCATTTTGCTGCTCGTGCTGGCGGGCAGTTCGTGGGTGGACGCGTGGCATTCCACGGTCTGGTTGAACCTGTTGCTCGCCATTCAAGTGTTGCTCGTCCTGCTATTTCCACTCCTGCTCCAATACAAGGCCAAGGAGTTCAAACGAATTCTCGGCCATCAACTCGAGCTTCATTTTTTGCATGCGGCCGGCGCCGCACCTGAACAGGCCAAAGTCATCGAGGGACAAATGGCCGCGCTCGATCGCCTCAATCGCGGCTGCTTTGCGCCGCTGGCGCAGCAACCCGTGCTCGGCGCGCTGGCGTCGCTGCTCGGGGGCTCGGGCTTGGTGACACTGTTGCAGCAATTGTTTTCCCGCTGACAACGCCGATTTTGCAGGGATTCCGCGCGGAAAATTTCGCTCAGGTAAATTTCTTCAAAAAACTTGTTGCACGGAAAAACTTGTTTGCTAATCTCTGCGCTCCGTTTCGCCTGTAAGGGTGGGAACGGACAGCATGAGAGCGGGCCGATAACTGATCCCTCACCGGGACGGGAATGATGGTCCGACGTTCCAAGAGTTGCTGACTTGGATTTATTGATTTTATGCCAGTCAAAACATTTAGACCGCTAACGCCGTCTCTACGCTACGTGACGTTCGCTG
>SCTL01000085.1 GCA_004297495.1 Verrucomicrobiota bacterium | reverse complement strand
AAATAAAGCAACCAATCAGCCTGAACTGCCGATTGAAGGCGCGCCGAAACCTGCGCCCGAAAAAAAGGCGGCGACGAAAAGCGGCAACGGCGCCCAGCACGTCGTCGCCGAAGCCGTCGAGGCCATCGCCCATCGCCCGTTCGATCCGAAGAAGCTCGCCGTGGGCCTGCACACGCGCGTGGACCGCGGGTTTCTCGATTACGCCAGCTATGTGATTCGCGACCGCGCGATTCCGAATCTGGCGGATGGTTTGAAGCCGGTGCAGCGGCGCATACTGTGGGCGATTCATCGCACAGATGACGGCAGATTCACCAAGGTTGCGAACGTCGTTGGCGACACGATGAAGTTTCACCCGCACGGCGACGCGTCCATCGGCGACGCGCTCGTGGTGCTTACGAACAAGCGCTACCTCATCGAAGGCCAGGGAAATTTCGGCAACATCTACACCGGCGACCCCGCCGCCGCGCCGCGCTACATCGAATGCCGGCTCACCGACCTCGCGCGCACGGAACTTTTCAACGACGAGATCACCGAATTCATCCCGAGCTACGATGGACGCAACAAAGAACCCGTCACGCTGCCGAGCAAACTGCCGCTGACTTTGATGCTGGGCACGGAAGGCATCGCGGTCGGATTGAGCGCGCGGATTCTGCCGCACAATTTCCCGGAGTTGCTCGAAGCGCAGATCGCGATCCTGAAGAAGCAGTCGTTCAAGTGCCTTCCAGATTTTCCGACCGGCGGCCTGATGGACGCGCGCGATTATCAGGACGGCAAAGGCAGCGTGAAGGTGCGCGCGCGCATGAGGGAGCGCGACGATTCCACCGTCCTCATCACGGAACTGCCGCCGGGCACGACGACTGAATCGCTCACGGCTTCCATCGAAGCGGCGGTCGAGAAGGGGAAGCTCAAGGTGAAATCCATCAACGATTTCACCAGCGAGAACGTGGAGATCGAGATCAAATGTCCGCCGGGCGTGGACTCGGACAAGATGGTGGACGCGCTCTATGCGTTCACGGATTGCGAAGTGACGATCACGAGCCGCATCGTTGTTATCAAAGACAATCGCCCGGTCGAACTGACCGTGAGCGAGGTCTTGCGCGAAAACACCGACGAACTCGTCGCCATCCTCAAACGCGAACTGGAACTGCGCCAGCAAAAGCTCCAGGACGAACTTCACTACCGCACGCTGGAACGCATCTTCATCGAGGAGCGCATCTACAAGCTCATCGAGAAATGCAAAACCGCCGAGGCGGTGGCTGCTGCGGTCTATGAGGGCTTCAAACCTTTCAAACGACAACTCTTGCGCGACATCGTGGACGCGGACGTGGAGCGGCTGTTGCAAGTTCGCATCCGCCGGATTTCGCTCTTCGACATCAACCAGCATCGCGAGGAGATGGAGAAGACGAAAGCCGACCTCACCGAGACGCAGAAGAATCTCAAGAACCTAACGCGCTACGTCATCGGCCACCTCGAAGCGTTGCTGGAGAAATACGGCCCGCAGTATCCGCGCCTCACCACCAAGAGCAGCCGCCACGAGGAAGTGGACGCGAAGGCGGTGGCGTTCAAGTCGTTCAAGGTCGCGTATGATCGCGAGAGCGGCTACGTGGGCTACAAGGTTTCGGGCGAGGAATTCAAAGTCGAGTGCACCAAGTTCGACAAGGTGCTGCTCGTGTTCAAGGACGGCACGTACAAGGTCACGGAGCTGCCGGAGAAATTATTCGTCGGACCGGAACTGTTCTTTTGCGGGCTGCCGGATCGCGAGACGGTGTTCACCTGCGCCTACACGGATCGCAAGGCGAGCTACCTCAAGCGCTTCAAGTTTGGCGGGACGATCATGAACAAGGCGTATCTCTGCATCCCTGACAAATCACGCATCCTGTTCTTCGAGCCGGGCACGCCGAAGATTCTCTACGTTCGGTACAAGCCCGCACCACATCAGAAGATCAACCAGCAAACCTGCGACCCGGCGAAGATCGAGATCAAATCTCCGAAGACGCGCGGACGCCAAATCTCCATCAAGGACATCTCGTCTGTGACTGCAGATCCGACGCGCGGCTGGGACGAGAAGGCGGCTACGACGGAGATTGTGTTTGTTTGAATTGCGCTGGACTGGCAGTTCGGCTGGGCGCAAAGTCGAGGTTGTGAATCAGGATGGACTGCAGACGAAGAAGCATGTCATTACAGTTGGCAGCCTGATTCTGTTTGCCAAACTTACAGTGGTATTTGCCTTACTCGGACTAACTGGGTGTTTTGCCTTCAACGAGGATTGGACGAAGAAGTCCGCCACAAAAACAGACTACATCCCAGGGCAGAGCTATCAGTTGCTCACCAATGTTTTCTTCTCAACAGATGATGATTTGCGCCTCACCCTTTTCCGAAAGATAGCGGGAGACTGCGACAGTATGCTGGATACTGGAA
>SCTL01000942.1 GCA_004297495.1 Verrucomicrobiota bacterium | reverse complement strand
GCGCCACCGCGCGCGGCATCGGCGGCGGTCATAAACAGAAAATCCGCCTCGTGGATTTCAAGCGCAACAAACACGGCGTCGAGGCCACCGTCTCCGCGATCGAATACGATCCGGGTCGTTCCGCGCGCCTCGCCTTGCTCCAATACAAAGACGGCGAGAAGCGTTACATCCTCGCGCCCGTCGGCATCCAGGTGGGCGCCAAACTCATGAGCGGGCCGACGGCGCCGCCCGAGATTGGAAATTGTCTTCCTCTCAGAGCCATCCCGCTCGCGTCGGCGATTCACAGTATTGAACTGGCCCCCGGTCGCGGCGGCCAGATGGTTCGTTCCGCCGGCAGCGCGGCGACGTTGATGTCGCGCGATGAAGGTTTCGCGCAACTCCGTTTGCCCTCCGGCGAAATCCGCCGCGTGAGCGAAGACTGTTATGCGACCATCGGCCAGGTCGGCAACACGGAACACGAGAATGTCATTCTCGGCAAGGCCGGTCGTTCCCGCTATCTCGGCATTCGCCCGATCAGCCGTGGTGTTGCCCGGAATCCGGTGGACCATCCGAACGGCGGCGGCGCCGGTAAATCCAAGTCGGGTGGTGGCTGGCAGCAACTGACTTCACCGTGGGGCTTCGTCGCCAAGGGCGGCAAGACTCGTCACCGGAAAAAGATTTCCAACCGGTTCATCGTCGTCCGTCGCGACGGTCGGCCCATGAAGAACAAGTAATAGATTATGGGACGCTCAATCAAAAAAGGTCCGTTCATAGATTTTCACCTTCTGGACAAGATCACGAAGGCGAAGAGCACGAACTCGAAGACGCCGATCAAGACCTGGTCGCGCCGTTCGATGATCACGCCCGACTTTGTCGGCCTGACGTTCACCGTGCATAACGGCAAGGTTTTCAACCCGGTGTTTGTCACCGAAAACATGGTCGGCCACCGGCTCGGGGAATTTTCTCCGACGCGCACGTTCAAGAAACACGGCGCGCACACGGCCAAGGCGGAGGCGAAATAGCATGATAGTTCACGCGATCCTCAAAAACGTGCCGATGTCGCCGCAGAAGGTGCGCGAAGTGGTGCGTCAGATTCAGGGCCTGCCCGCGCTCCATGCGCAGGCGGTGCTCGCGGTCGTGCCCCGCAAATCCGCGCGGTTCGTGGCCAAGACTTTGCAGTCCGCCATCGCCAACGCGGAAAACAACAACAAGGCCAAGCCGGAAACCTTGATCGTGAAAGAAGCCGTCGCCGGCACGGCCATGCGGATCAAACGGTTCACGCCCAAGGCGCGCGGGTCTGCCGGTCCGATCATCAAGCGCCGTTCCCACATCAAGATCACCCTGTCCGACGAATAATCAGTATGGGCCAAAAAACCAATCCAATCGGTCTGCGCACCGCCGTCAACAAGGACTGGCGTTCGAAGTGGTATTCCGCGAAGAAGGAATTCGGCACTCTGCTCACCGAAGACCGCAAGATTCGCGACATCCTCAAGAAGAAGCTTGAGACGGCCTCCGTGCCGAGGATTTTGATCGAGCGCGCCGCGAGCCGCTGCCGCGTGACGATTCTCACCGCGCGCCCCGGCGTGGTCATCGGCCGCAAGGGTTCGGAAATTGACAAGCTCAAGGAAGAGTTGAGCAAGATGACGGGCAAGGAAATTTACGTGGACATCGTCGAGATCAAGCAGCCCGAACTCGACGCGCAACTCGTGGCCGAGAACATCGCGTTGCAGCTCGAACGGCGCGTGTCGTTCCGTCGCGCGATGAAGAAGGCTTTGCAGACCGCGAAAGATTTCGGCGCGGACGGCATCAAGATCCGCTGCGGCGGCCGTCTGGGCGGCGCGGAACTGGCGCGCGTGGAAATGTATCACTGGGGTCGCGTGCCGCTGCACACGTTGCGCGCGAACATTGATTACGGATTTGCCGAGGCGAAGACCATGTATGGCAAGCTCGGCGTGAAGTGCTGGATTTGCAAAGGCGAGAACAAGCCGCAGCGGGCGGCGACCGCAACCGCAACCGCGGCCACCGAAGTGGCCGGCAAGTAAGATTAAGAGGACTTTGATATGGCGTTACAGCCCGAGAGAGTAAAATTTCGCAAGATGCACCGCGGCAACCGCGCGGGGTTGGCCTACTCCGGCCAGACCGTGGCGTTTGGCGAGTACGGCTTGATGGCCCTCGAACGTTGCTGGATGGATTCCAAGCAACTCGAAGCGTGCCGCGTGGCGATCACGCGCAACATGAAACGCCACGGCAAGATGTGGATCCGCGTGTTTCCGCAAAAATCGTTCACCAAGAAGCCGCTGGAAACCCGAATGGGCAAGGGCAAGGCGCCGCTCGAAGGCTGGGTGGCGGTGATCCGGCCCGCGAACATTTTGTTCGAGGTGGACGGTGTGACCGAGGCCATCGCGCGCGAATCGTTCCGCCTGGCGGCCACGAAGCTGCCGATCAAGACGAAGTTTATCTCGCGCCATCATCGCGCGGTCTGAACGGGAAAAGTTTATGAAGTTTGCCGAATTGAAAGACATGACGCTGACGGAGTTGACGGCCAAGAGCCGCGACTTGCGGCAGGAAATGTTCAACCTGCGCCTGCAACAGGCGAGCGCGCAGCTCGAAAAGCCCTCGCGCCTGCGCACCCTGCGCCGCGACATCGCGCGTTGCGAGACGCGCATCTCCGCCTTGCGCACCAAAACGACTTAACGACCCATGGCTGACACCAATACAACAACAGCGACGACGGACCGCGGCCACCGCAAGCAGCGCGTGGGCGACGTGGTTTCCGATAAAATGGCGAAGACGATTGTCGTGCGCGTGCAGCGCCGCTTCCCGCATCCAAAATTCAAAAAGGTCGTGACGGCGTACAACAAGTTTTACGCGCACGATGAAAAGCGCGAGGCGAAGGTGGGTGACCGCGTGCGCATCGAAGAGACCCGTCCGCTTTCCAAGACCAAGAACTGGCGGTTGGTGGAAATTGTGGAACGCGCGAGCGAAGTGCAGCGGGTGGCGGCTTAATTAGGAATTTATGTTACAGGTTCGTTCACATCTCGACGTGGCTGACAACACCGGGGCGAAAATCGCCTGGGCGATTGGCGTGCTGGGCCGCAACCAGCGTTACGCCCGCATCGGCGACGTCATCAAGGTCCACATCAAGGACGCCGCGCCCGACGGGCAGGTCAAGAAGGGCGAAGTGCATGACGCCGTGATCGTGCGGACGCGCCAGATCATCCGCCGCAACGACGGTTCGTATCTGCGCTTCGATAGCAACGCGTGCGTGATCATTGACAAGGAATTGAATCCGAAGGGCACGCGTATTTTCGGCCCGGTCGCGCGCGAATTGCGCGACATGAAGTTCATGAAAATCATCTCACTCGCACCGGAGGTCATCTGATTATGTCAGCACACGTGAAAAAAGGTGATGAAGTGGTGGTGCTCGCCGGCTCGGACAAGGGCAAGCGCGGCCGCGTCATCGAAATTTTGACCAAGAAAAACCGCGCGGTGGTGGAAGGCGTTCGCATGATGAAGCGCCACATGCGCAAGAGCCAGCAGAACCCGAACGGCGCGATTGTGGAACGCGAAGGCTCGGTCCACCTCTCCAACCTGGTGAAGGCGGAGAAGTTTGACGCGAAAGCGGGAAAGAACGCGCCGGTCGCCGCCTGAAGATTTGAATTTGAAAAAGTTCACGGCCAAATCCGTGACCACCAAAAATGAAAGCCAGAATTTACAACAAATACGTGACTGAAGTTGTGCCCGCTCTGAAAGAGAAGCACAAGTTCGCCAACGTCCACCAGATTCCCCGCATGACCAAGATCGTGGTCAACATGGGTGTGAGCGCCTCGCTCGAAAAGGGCGCGATGGATGACGCGGCGAAGGACCTGACGATGATCACGGGCCGCAAGCCGGTGATCAGCAAGTCGCGCCGCGCCGTCGCGAACTTCAAGTTGCGCGAAAACCAGCCCATCGGCTGCCGCGTGACGTTGCGGCGCGAGGCGATGTATGAATTTTTTGACCGGCTCGTTTCGGTGACGCTGCCGCGTATTCGTGACTTCCGCGGATTGTCGCCGCGCAAGTTCGATGGCCGGGGCAACTACACGTTCGGCATCGGCGATCAGACGATTTTTCCCGAGATCGAACTGGACAAGATCAAGCGCCAGCAGGGCATGGACATCACGATTGTGACCAACGCCCGCGAAAACGCGACGGCGTTGGACCTGTTGAAGCTGATGGGCTTCCCGTTCGCCGAGAAATAACGAAACACTTTTATGGCCAAGACAGCATGGTTGGAGCGCAACAAGCGCAAACTGAACACGGTGAAGAAGTACGCCGCGAAGCGCGCGGAGTTGAAGGCGAAGCGTGATTACGCGGCGCTCTCCAAGCTGCCGAAGGACGCGAGTCCGGTGCGCGTGGTGAACCGCTGCTCGATGAGCGGCCGCCGTCATGGCTACATGCGCAAGTTCGGCTGTTCGCGCCTCACGTTCCGCGAGGCCGCGTTGAACGGATTGATTCCGGGTGTGGTGAAGGCGAGTTGGTAACGCCCGAGCGAGATTAAGATTAAGAAGCAGATTAAGATTAAGAGTTCGATATGACCGATCCGATTTCAGACATGTTGACGCGCATCCGCAACGGTGCGCGCGCGCTTCGTCCCGTGGTGCAGATTCCGCACTCGAAGATGAAGGAGAGCCTCGCCCACATCCTCAAACAGGAGGGCTACATCTCCGAGGTGAACGTGGAAGGCAAAATTCCCAAGACGATCAGCGTCCGCCTCAAGTACGAAGGCAAGAAGAGCGTGATCGAAGGCTTGCGCCGCATCAGCAAACCCGGGCTGCGTAATTACGTGGGTGCGGATGAAATTCCCCGCGTGCGCGGCGGACTCGGCGTGGCCGTGATTTCGACGCCCGAAGGCGTGATGACCGGCGTGGCGGCCCGCAAGAAAAACCTCGGCGGCGAAGTCGTCTGCCACATCTGGTAAAAGTTTTATGTCGCGAATTGGAAAACAACCGATTGCCATTCCGCCCAAGGTCAAGGTGGAAGTCAAAGGGCAGAGCGTTTTGGTGGAAGGCCCGAAGGGCAAACTGAACTGGGAATTGCCCAAGCGCACGAGTTTGAAAGTGGCCGACGGCAAAGTTGTCGTGAGCCGCGACGGTGACGACGCGTCCGCCAAGGCGTTGCACGGCCTGAGCCGCGCGCTCGTGAACAACATGGTCAAGGGCGTTACGGACGGTTTCGTGAAGAAGCTTGAAATCCAGGGCGTCGGTTTCAAGGCCGCTGTCACGGGCAAGATCGTGAACCTGAGCCTCGGCTATTCGCACCCGATCAATTACAACATTCCCGATCAGATCAAAGTGACGGTCGAGGAAAACACCAAGCTGACCATCGAAGGCCCGGACAAGATGCTCGTGGGCAAGGTCGCCGCGGAATTGCGCAGCTACTATCCTCCCGAGCCGTACAAGGGCAAAGGCGTGCGTTACGCGGGCGAACACGTCCAGCGCAAGGAAGGCAAGACGGTTCAATAATTTGAATTGATCACGGCACAATCCGTGAACTGAAAAAATGAGAACGGACAAGAAACAAAAATTGCAGCAGTTGCGCCACTGGCGCATCCGCAAGAAAGTCGGCGGCACGGCGGAACGCCCGCGCATGGCGGTGCGGTTCACCGGCGAGCACATCTACGTGCAGTTCATTGACGACGTCGCGGGCCGGACGCTGGCCTCGACCTCGACGATGGCGAAGGCCACGCCCGACCGCGAGAAACTCGCCGCCAATGTGACCGGCGCGAAAGTCATCGGCAAACTCGCCGCTGAAGCCGCCAAGGCCAAAGG
>SCTL01000941.1 GCA_004297495.1 Verrucomicrobiota bacterium | reverse complement strand
TTTCGCCAGTTTCCAGCCCGAGAAATCCGAGAAGTGGATTCCGAAGAAGTTGATTTGACCGATGACCTCACGCAAAGGACGCGACGGACGCAACGCTGGAACAATGCTGAAACCAGCTTTCCTCTTATTGGACCTTTGCGTCCTCTGCGTCCTCTGCGTGAGGCTCTGACAACCAATTTATGAAACCAAAAGGACTGATTTTTGATTGCGACGGCACGTTGGCCAACACCATGCCGCTGCACTGGCGCGCGTGGTCGCTCATCACGCAACGCCACAACCTGCACTTTCCCGAAGACCGCTTTTACTCGCTCGGCGGTGTGCCCTCGCGCGACATTCTCAAGATGCTCGCGCAGGAACAGGGCCGCTCGCTCGACCACATCGCCGTGGCGCACGAGAAAGAGGAGGCGTATCTGCCGCTCATGGCACAGGTCGAACCGATTCACGCCGTCGTGGAGATCGCCAAGGCGCACTACGGCAAAATCCCGATGGCTGTCGCGTCCGGCGGCACGGAGAAGATCATCTGCCAGGTGCTCGAACACCTGAAGATCCGCCAGCTCTTCGACGCCGTGGTGACAAGCGAAATGGTGAAGAACCAAAAACCCGCGCCGGATATTTTCCTCGAAGCCGCGCGATTGATTGGCGTTGAACCAAAATTCTGTCGCGCCTACGAAGACACTGATCTCGGGCTGACGGCAATTCGCGCGGCGGGAATGGAGGCGGTGGATGTGCGCGAACTTGGCGTGAAGTAAACAGTTCCCTTAGCCATGCGAATTCGGGACGCTTCAATGCCGCATCGTGGTCGGGGTCAGGTGCGCGGGCGGGAACGGATGGGCCGCAATTCTGAGGTTTGGCGGACGTGACCCAGCGTAGTTCGGTCTCCGCAACCTTGGGGTTTGGGGTAAATTCACAGCAATCATTTTATAGCTAAAATATAGCTAAATTATACTTGCAATGCTTTCGATGTCAAAGTAATCATTTGCACGTGACAATATGAGCAAGCGAACAATGACATTGAACTTGAGTCCGGCTGAGATGGACGCGATTGAAGAGCTTTGTGAGAAGAAGCAACTCACCAAGACGGCGCTGCTTCGACAATGCCTCCGGCTCTATCAGGTCATCGAGGCTCGGATTGACGCGGGCGAGAAGATTTTTTTTGAGGATAAGAAAAAAGCGAAGTCCGAGTTGATGCTTCTCTGATGCGACCAAGCTTGCCAGTCGAGGTCTTCGCCGTGGCGGAACAGAAGTGGGTCGCCGGGACGCTGTTCTTTGGCATCGCTGAGCACAATCTGGAACACTACGAGCAAAAGTGGTTGCCGGAATTGCTGAAGCGGCGGCGTGAAACGCCAAAGCTCCTCAAGGCGGGTCATGAGATTGCCGCAGTGGAGGACGCACATTGGGATTGGGCGAAGAAAATGTTGCGTGAGCATCGAGCGCCCTTGGGATTCCGTTCATGCGCAGTGGAAGTGGAAGGCGAAACGGAAGGCTTGATGCAGGTTGAACTAGCCACGCACCGCAGTCGGGCGAACAAGAATTTGAATCTGGCTTACGTTGATTACATCAGCATCGCCCCGTGGAATCGTCCGTGGCCGGGGCAGCTAAAGCGATTCAAAGGCGTAGGCTCGATTTTGCTCCGAGAGGCGATCCGGACGAGCATGGATGAAGGTTTTCGTGGTCGTATCGGGTTGCATTCGCTGCCGGGAGCGCTGACTTGGTATCGTGACACTTTGAGAATGAAAGCGTTTGGTGCAGACCAGGATTATCAGGGTTTGCATTACTTTGAGTTCACGGAAGAGCAAGCCGAGCGCTTCATGGACGAAAAATGAACAGATAGTGTTTTGAAAAAGAAAGGAAATGAAGTTTATGAAAACTGGAACACCACCAACCAGGGAGTGGCTGATGAAAGCGGTGGAACTGGAAGCGGATTGTGACATTTCCGCTGGGCCGGTATTGCCGGTAGTGGAAGTCAGCTGTCCGGCTTCTGCCGCTCTCGTTGAAGTAAAGCGCGAAAAAGTTCACGAAGCTTTTTCGATACTCATGCGCCAGCTTCGGCTGGAGCAAAACTTGACTGTCGAAGAATTGGCTCATCAGATCGAAGTCGAGCCTGAGCAATTACATCGCATAGAACGGCACGTCGGCTTCAAACCGCCGCCGCGGACTTTGCACCGGCTTGCTGATTGGCATCGCCTGCCTGTCAAAGCAGTCATTCAAATGGCAGGTGGCGTAAAGCGGATGAATCGTTCCTTGGAGGAATCAGTCCTGTGCTTTGCCGCCAAATCTGAATCCTTTGAACGATTGAATTCCGATGAGAAACGGCTCTTGAACGAGTTTGTTCAGTGCCTGCGGGAACAAGAGGAATGAGCTTAGGCAATTATGGATCAGCAAACTCACGACGACATAGAGAAGCGGGTTCGCCGCCTCATCAAAGAGATGGGAGTGCGCGAACCCCCGCTCAACATGGCCGACGTGGTTGCTCATCTTGAGATCGACCAAAGTTTTTACGACATCAACGATCCAACTTTCTTTGACGGGCTTCGCCACAAGATGAAGCTCGGTGCTTTCAAGGTGAAAGGAGTTCTGCAGAAAGTAGGGATGCAGGCGTTGTGGTTGCCGCAGGAAGACAGGATCGTACTTGATGCTGCGTTGCCAAAGCCGAAGCACAAATGGGTGACGGCACATGAAATTGGGCATCGGCTGATTCCGACGCATCGTCATTTTCTTTTTGGAGACACGGCGGAGACGCTCGACCCCGAATACCATGAAATGCTTGAACAGGAAGCCAACTACTGTGCGTCTGCGCTTACCTTCATGGGGAAGAAATTTACAATTGACGCTCTCGACACTCTACCTTGCTGGGAAAACATCCATAGCTTGCAGACGCGTTATGAAACCAGCGCAACCTCAACATTGAGGCGCTATGTTGAGCATTCACATAATCGCCCGATGTTGGGAATCGTCAGCACTCCGCCTTGGAAAAACGAAACGGAACACAAAAGCCGCTGCCGATATTTTGTTCCATCACGCCAGTTCAAATTGCGATTCAGTAAAATCTCCTCCGATGAAATCCTGCCCCTGATTAAAGACTGTGTTCACAGAGCAAGGGGCGGCCCGGTCGGCACGGGCGAATTCATTATCGGCGACGATTGGGGCAAACACACGAATTCGTAGCAGAAAGTTTCTTCAACCGATACGACCTGTTGACCTTCATCGTTGCCAAGCAATCTGTTTGGACGGTCGTCTAGGTTGATTGTTGCGTCGGCGGCTACACGGGTTGAAAAGCTTTCCCGTCTTCGCCTTCACTGCGGCGGCCATTTTGATGGGCGGCGGTCACACGCGTTTGAAGTCTTCGCCCGGCAGTTTCTTCATCGCGCCATTTTTTCGTTGGCAGCGATTTACGATTGCCCCAGCTTCTTCGATTTCTCCGTCGCCGCGCGCACGGCGCTCATGACGGTGCCGCGCAGTTTGCCTTTCTCCAATTCGTGCAAGCCTTCGATGGTCGTGCCGCCGGGACTGGTGACCATGTCCTTGAGCGCGCCGGGATGCTGGCCGGTTTCCAAAACCATCTTCGCCGCGCCGAGCACGGTTTGCGCGGCGAGCTTCGTGGCCACATCGCGCGGCAAACCGGACGCCACGCCTCCGTCGCTCAGCGCCTCGATGAACTGATACACATACGCCGGCCCGCTGCCGCTCAAGCCGGTCACGGCGTCGAGCAGCGATTCCTTGAGCGCGAACGCCACGCCCACGGACGAGAGCAGGCGGAGCGCGAGTTCGCCGTCGGACTTCGTGGCCGCTTTGCCGAGCGCGAAGCCGGACGCGGACGCGCCGAGCAGCGCGGGCGTGTTGGGCATCACGCGGATGACGCGCGCGCGCGGGGGGAGCGCGGCTTCGAGTTTCGCGGTCGGCACACCGGCGGCGATGGAGATCAACAAGTGTCGCGGCGTGAAGCTGTCGCGGATTTCGCCCAGCACGGCGGCGGTCTGGTCCGGCTTGGTGGCGAGGATGAGCACGCTGGCTTGTTCGGCGACCTTGAGGTTGCCGTTCACGATGCGCGAGCCGGTGGCTTTGCCGAACGCGAGCCGCGCTTCCGGGAACGGATCGCTGCCGAAAACCTGTTTGGGCGCGACGAGTCCGGCGCGGATGAAGCCACTGGCGAGGGCCGTGGCCATTTTGCCGGTGCCGAGAAATCCGATGGTTAGCTTGGCTGCCATGCGCTGCGTTGTAACAGTTCGCCAAAAGCGGCGGAAGCAAAATGAAATCCTTTCCGCTTGTCAGCCCGGGAAGCGCGGCCTAAAGTTTCGGCGTTGGCCGGCGGCGATTTTTTGACATGATTGAGTTGATTCAGTTTCCGTGGAGTCCGTTCTGCATCGTGCAACGGCGCATCCTTGAATTCGCCGGCGTCCGCTTCAAAATCACCAACATCCCCAACGGCGACCGCGCGCTGGTCTGGAAACTTACGAAGCAACGCTATTACGGCGTGCCGATCATCCGCGACGGTCGCAATGTCGTCTTCGAGATGAACGAGGACTCGCAGGTCATCGCGAAGTATCTCGACGAGAAATTCAGCCTCGGCCTGTTCCCGCGCGAACTCGAAGGCGTGCAATCCATTCTCTGGCGGAACATCGAAGGCCAGATCGAGGACGTGGCCTTTCGCCTCACGGACATTCACTGGCGCGAACTCGTGCCGGTGTCCGACCATCTCCGTTTTATCCGCCACAAGGAACGCAAGTTCGGTCGCGGCTGTCTCGACCAGTGGCGCGTGCTCGAGCCGGAAATGCTCAAGCAGTTGGAAGACCGCCTGCTCCCCTACGAGGAAATGCTAGTTTACCGGCCTTTCCTGATTGATGAACGTCCGCGCTTCGTGGACTTCGATCTCTACGGCATGTTGGGAGATTTTCTTTACACCGGGCATTACAAGCTCCCCCTCGCCCACTCGCACCTCAAGAAATGGTATCGTCGCATGACGACCACCCGGCACACTGATTTTTGCACGTGAAGAATTACATTCTCGACACCAACGTTCTCCTCCACGACCCCAACTCCCTGCTCAATTTTGAGGACAACAACGTCCTCATCCCGATCGAGGTGATCGAGGAGATTGACCGCTTCAAACGTGAAAGCACCGAACTCGGCCAGAACGCGCGCACGGTTTCCCGGATGCTCGACGGCTTTCGCGGCCAGGGCAGTTTGAGTGATGGAGTGAAACTGCCCAACGGCGGCAAGCTCCGCATCACCGTCCAGAAAAAAAGTCTCACCAACGGCGCCAGCAACGGCAACGGGCACAACCACGCCAAAGGGATGAGCGTGGACAACAAAATCCTCGCCGAAGCCAAGATCATCCAGAAGGCCGATCCCAAAAACAAAACCATCCTCGTCTCCAAGGACATCAACCTCCGCATCAAGGCCGACGCCATCGGCCTCGCCGCCGAGGATTACGAGACGGATCGCGTCCACATCAAGGACCTCTACACGGGCATGATCGAAATCCCGACGAGCCCGCAGAAGCTCGCGGACTTTCGCGCCAACGGCGAACTCGAAGTCAACGGTGGCAAACAATATTTTCCGAATGAGTATTGCACGCTGATGGACGA
>SCTL01000940.1 GCA_004297495.1 Verrucomicrobiota bacterium | reverse complement strand
GTGGTAGTGCCGTAAGGCGTGCAGGTTCAAGTCCTGCCGTGCGCACCACTCCACCAGTTTGACTCGCGAAGACCCGTTTCATTTTCTCTCCGCTGCAACGTGCCGCAGCGATTGTAGATTTCCATCGTTCAATCTGGATATTTGAATTCAAAATCCTGCACCCCCACGAAGTATAAGTGGACTGTAACCCTGCGCTCGTGATATTCGTCTCACACGTTCGATGAAAACTTGCATGAACATATCAGCCACGAGTTGGCCGAAGAGACAGGTCGCGTTAAATGCGACACGTCATGACCGGTCGTTTGAAGGCTGTGCGATCAGCCTCGGTCTATTGCCGGGTCAACCCCGTTATGGGTTGAATCCCAGCCAGACTCCGGGCAAGCAGGTAATGTCGTAACGAGAAGAAGTTTTCTCCTCACCCTGCTTCCCGATTGGAAGCAGGGTTTTTTGTTTTCCTGAAACTGATGGTGAATGGCGGCAACGAAAGATGAACAGTCTGTGAGCGATAACAAAGTGACGTCTCGATGATGTCTGACAGTGCCAAACGAATTCAGGCGCAGGAGTGCCGAGGCATTCCACCGGTGGGGTCTGCCCACGGGTCGCTGATAAGCGCGCCGAGACGATTTGAAACGCTTTTACATTTTAAGGGCTTCGGAGGAGGTGTGCCCCCAAACACCGAAACAGCCGCCGTGAATCCGCGGGTTGGTAGCGCAAGCTAGCAAGAGGTGTTTGTTCTTTGTTGAAATGGCATGGGCCGGGAGTGCAATGACGCTCTCGGCCCTTTTCGTTGGAGTCCAAGCTTCAGCTTGTTCTGGTTGTTTATGCGAGAGCGGACAAGCTGAAGCTTGAACTCCAACCAACGCGGTTGTGATTTAACAGCAGAATGGCTTCCCGCCACGGAGCATGTCCGGGTGCGATTCCCGGCAACCGCACCAATTCATTTACGATTTTAGATTTACGATTGACGATTTTTCCACAGGCCGTGCGCCAGCTTGCGCGACCGAGTCTCCAAAACTCCGTTTGCTCGGGGCAGCACCGAGGCGGCCTGCCAACCGTAAGTCGTCAATCATGAATTCTTCGTGGGGCCGTGGCTGAAAAGTGAAGCGCCTGCCTTGCAAGCAGTGCCAAGCGGGAGCGTTACCCGCCGGACTCCACCAATTTCAATTCATTGCGGGGAACTCGACTAAAGCACAGAGCGAAGCCTCATAAACTTCGTCAGGCAGGTGTGATTCCTGCCCCCGCTACCATTTCAGGGAAGTGATCCGGCCCGCGGTCTGTAAACCCGCCGTCACAAAACAGCGCTGGAAGATGACGACTGGAGCGTTACCAGCATTTCCCACCATTTCTGGATCCGTAGCTCAATTAGAGGAGCAACCCGTTGTCTGCGGGAAGGCTGAGGGTGCAAGTCCCTTCGGGTCCGCCATCAGCGCGTAGTGTAGGAGCAACATGCTCGGCTTGGGACCGAGTGATCGCAGGTGCAATTCCTGCCGCGCTGACCATTTCGAATTGCTGTCGTGGCCGAATTATTCAGGCATCCGTCTTCTAAGCGGAACGATGCAGGTGGAAGTCCTGCCGGCAGCGCCATTGCCAGGTAGTGTCAAAGTAGCACGGCGGCCTGTTAAGCCGTTCGGTGTTGGTGCGAGTCCAACTCTGGCAGCCAATTCTCAGGGTGTAACGTCAGCAGCAGACGGCCTTGTTCGGAACGAGGAGGTCGCAGGTGCAACTCCTGCCACCCTGACCATTTCGGATGGTTGGCAGAGCAGTAATGCCCCGGTCCCGAAAACCGAGTGAGCCTCCGGGCTGCGTGGGTGCAATCCCTACACCATCCGCCACTTTTCAAACCCTTAACCAAAGACAGCGCCATGAGATCCACCATTCGTTACCAAAGCCAATTGCTCTTTCGCCGGAGCTATAAACCAAATCAAGTGATTCGCATTCGACCGACGCGGCGGGTGAACCTTGTGTCCCGTCCCGTGAACCGGTTTGGCGCGAAGCCGCAATTAACCATCGTCCCTTAGCTCAAAAGCAGAGCATCCGGCTGATAACCGGAAGACGCAGGAGCGTTACCTGCTGGGACGACCACCTTCATCCCCGAGTAGCTGAGACAGATTAGCGCCTCGTTGAAGCCGAGGAGACGTTGGCGCGATACCAACTTCGGGGACCACTCAAAACCAATCCCGCTTTGGCGGGTTCGAAAGAAAACATGAACACACTGACTGAAACTCAGGTGCGCCTTTTCGCTTCGACCCAAAGCTGGATCGACGGCGAAGCAGTGCGCCAACTTTATGCCACGGCGAAGCTTGATGGCGTCCGTCACGCCGTGGGTTTCCCGGATTTGCACCCGGGCAAAGGCACGCCGGTCGGCGCAGCGTTCGTGACTGAGGGCGTGATTTATCCGCACCTCATCGGCAGCGATATCGGATGCGGCATGGCGCTGTTCAAGACGGACCTCGTCCGTCGTGATGCCAAGCTCGACCGCTGGGCGAAACTGGGGTTCAACCTCGAACACCCGTGGGATGAGTTCATCGGTGACTTCCTTGTTGAACACGAACTCGAATCCACGGAGTTCGATGCAGCGCTCGGCACCATCGGTGGTGGTAATCACTTCGCCGAGTTGCAGACGGTCGAGAAGGTTCTCGATGCCGACGAATTCAAGAAGCTCGGTCTCGGCAAGCAGCAACTCGTCGTGCTCGTTCACAGCGGTTCGCGTGGCTTGGGTGAATCCATCCTGCGGGCGCATGTGGACCAGAACTTCGGTAACGGAGTCGAAGCGGATTCGTTCGCGGCGGAGGAGTATCTTCGTGGTCACGACTTCGCCGTGCGTTGGGCCAAGGCAAATCGCGAACTCATCGCGCGGCGCTTTGCGGCAACGCTCGGTGCGGAAGCGGAATGCCTCTGGGACGGTTGCCACAACAACATCACGCGCCAGGAGGTTGGTTGGATCCACCGCAAAGGTGCTGTGGCTGCCGACAGTGACTTCGTCGTGATCCCAGGTTCACGTGGATCATTGAGCTACATCGTGAAACCAACAGGTGATGGAGAATGTCACGCCTGGTCACTGGCCCACGGTGCCGGTCGCAAGTGGGCGCGCAGCGATGCCCGCCAGCGGATGCGCGAACGCTTCGGCATGCACCAACTGGTGCAGACGCCGCTGGGTGGTCGCGTTATCTGCGAAGAGCGCGACTTGCTCTACGAAGAAGCACCTGCCGCCTACAAAAACATTGAGGCAGTGATCGCCGACCTTGTTGCTGCAGGACTCGTGTCCGTTATCGCGACGTTGCGACCTCTCCTCACTTACAAGACGCGTAAGGCTCAACGCTAACGCGTCCAAGTCGCCACGGAGGAACTGAGTTCACAGAGTTAAGGTCTGCCCGCGAGCAGCAACTCTGGGTTCTCATCCTCTACGGCAACAATTTCAGTCCGTGAATGCAAAGGAGATCGAGCAGCCGGTCTTTCAAGCCGGGCCTAATCGGTGCGAGTCCGATCACGGATGCCATTTGCTCTCAAGGTGTAACTAGTTCTGCACGCCGCTCTGCGAAGGCGGAGGTTCGTGGTGCAAATCCACGTGAGAGCGCCAAGCTATTTATGATTTACGATTGATGATTGACGATTTCTGGAACGATTCGCCGGCCAGTCGTTGACTTCAATTCGTAAATCGTAAATCGGCAATCGTAAATTTTTCAGCCCCCGTGCCTCAGCAGCTACAGGGCGAGTTTCGTAAACTCGTATTCGTCGGTGCAAGTCCGACCCGGGGCTCCATCCTTCGCTCTGAGCCGGCACAATCCGGGTCAGAGCGAAGGATGCCCTCCATAGCCTCGTGCGAAGGAGGGCAATGTTTTACAGCAGGCTCCGAGCTATGGATGGCAGGCCAAATCAGGATCGTGGTGTAACAGCAGCATCTCTCCCTGTGAAGGAGACGGTCCGGGTGCGAATCCCGGCTTCCTGACCAATTTCAGAATTTGAATCAGTCAGCAGCCGTGACGGCTGTTCGCCGGAACAGTTCTGCGCAAAAGCTGATTCAGTTGCGGTTCGAATCCGCTGTTGGCTGAAAACCAACTCCATGGCTAGGAGACGGGAGAAATCCCACGCGGCTCGAGGCAGTGAGACCAGCGCGCAAGCGCAGCCCAAAGACGGCTCTGCGAGAATTTCTTTCGAGAGATTCTCCCGCCGCTGGACGGTGGTCTTCTGCCTCGGGTTTATCACTTTTTTAGCGGTGCTCTGTGAGCGCCGCTTTGATTAACAACTTCGGCGGTCACAGACCGCCGCTACAACGAAAGGAGAACACTTATGTTTTACGGATTACTGCCCCACTTCATTTTCATCGCCATTCTCATCGTGATCATCGCGCTCTTCAAGATTGGCAAGGTGCGCTACGTCTACATCGTGCCGGAAGGTTACGTCGGCTTGCTCTATCACAAGGGCAGATTCGTCGAAACACTCGCTGCCGGGCGGCATGTGCGTTGGGGTCGCTTCTACTCGACGCGTTTGCTCGACGTGCGCAAGGCGTCGCAGCTCGTTGCCGGTCAGGACGTGCTCACGGCTGACAACGTCAGCCTCAAGCTCAGCCTGCTCGTCACGTATCAGGTGAGCAATCCGGTCAAGGCCACGCATGACACACAGAACTGGCAGGCTGACCTGCACAACGCAGCTCAACTTGCGTTGCGTGCGGTCGTGGGCGGCGTCGCCGTCGAAGCGCTGCTCGGTCAGCGGCTCGAAATCGGCGCGCAACTGTTGGCGCGCGTGCAGCCGGAAGCCGCGAAGATCGGCATCAACGTCCATGCGGTCGAAGTGAAGGACGTGATGTTCCCAGCCGACCTGAAGCGCGCCTTCGCGGATGTGCTGAAGGCGAAGCAGGAAGGCCAGGCCGCGCTCGAACGCGCTCGTGGCGAAAGCGCATCGCTGCGCAATCTCGCCAACGCCGCTCGGGTGCTAGAAGGCAATCCCGCGCTGATGAACCTGCGTCTGATGCAGTCGCTCACGACCGCACAGAACGCAGGCAACACGCTGGTGCTCGGCGTGCCCGGCGGTTTCGTGCCGCTGAAGTCCGGCAACCAGCCGAAGCGTGAGGAAAATGACGAAGCGACTTAACGAACGCGGGCGAAGGTTCATGCCTTCGCCCGCGCCTTTGAACCGAAACAAATCTCAAAATGAAAATTCAAATCAAACACAGATATGATGACAAATTACGGGCAAGAGCTTCTCCGGTTTTCGGTGAGTCTCTTGTATAACGGCAATGCGTACTACATCGAACGCGTTGCCAAGTTGGAAGACGCCCTGGCGGACGTGCCGAAGCAGCTTCATCTCGAAATGATGGGTGACGGCGAAATCGACGTCGACTGGGCACTGGTCTTCCGTGAAGTGCTGATGCAGCGTTCCGCGGAGACCCAGTTAATCACCAGTGCCCGATCCAGCCTGAAAAATGGTTCGGTGCTGGTTTGGTTACTCGGTGACCGCCGGTTGATTCGTGACGACGCGAAAGTTTTCTTCCGTCGCGCGAACCTCACCGAGGATGCGGACATCGGCCCGGAAAAAGTCTGGAGCGAGTGCGACATGCAATATGTTGACTCCTACTCTGAGGCTGATCCGGAGGAAGCCAGTCACGCCCAGGTGCTGCACTATATCAATGAATTCCTGCCCGTGCGCGAACTCGCCGGTCGGATCATTGATGTGCGCACGCTGCGGCAGTTCGGGTTGGTCGGGAACGAAAAGCTCGATCACTTCCTCGCCACCACGCTCGGCCCGTCGCCGACGTGCGACGAAGAAGCTGCGAAAATCGAGAAGCCTGCGAGCGACAAGATCATCGTTTCGCAACCGGCTCAAGAATGAAACCACGCGGGCGGAGGCGAAAGCTTCCGTCCGCCCTTTGATTTCAAATCCCGTTGGCCGAGCAGCTCAGGCGGCGGCCTGCAAAGCCGCAAAGGCTGGTGCGATTCCAGCACGGGATTCCAGTTTCAAGTGCGGAATTCGGAATGCGAAGTGCGGAATTAAATCCGGAATCGTTAACCGCGAAATACACGAAACACGCGAAAAGGGATTTTTCTTTCGCGTATTTAGCGTGGTTTGCAGTTTGAATACCGGGCATAGGTGTTGATAGACACACGCTGGTCTTCCAAACCGGAATAGAGGGCGCACCACCCTCATGCCCGTCCATTTCCTGGAGCGCGACTGTGTGCGAAGCACCAGTCGCAGCACGTCCAGTATTTCCAAAGCGCTGCAGCTGGGTCTGCGACCACAGCCGCGCTCCATTCTTTCCGCGACGCGAAATCCCGGTGCCGGTCAGGACGTCACAGCCCTGGCTGCGGTGGTTCAACTCCACCTTCGCGTTCGCGATTGGGTTGCAAACTTTGATAGTGAAGTTCCGGCTCTTAACCGGCGAGAACTCGGTGCGAATCCGAGGCAACCCACCACTTTAAGACGAGGGTGGAGAATAGAGGATTGAGGATGGTGCAAAACAGCTTGCCATCTTCCATTCTCTATCTTCGATCTTCGTCCCAAGAAGCGCATCCGTGGTGAAATTATGATCATCCTCCGCTTCGAACGGAGAGTTTGCAGGTGGGATTGTAGTTCGCGAAAGCGAACATCGATATTTGGGGCATCCATCTTGCAAGACTTGGGAAGTCAATCCTGCCGGATGCACCAGTTCATGCCGCGTTAGTCCAACTACAAGAGACGCTCCGCTTAGAACGGAGAGGTTGGGGGTGGAAATCCCTCACGCGGTACCATTTCGCCCACGTAGTCCAAGGCAGAGACAGCGCACTTAAAACGCGCGCAGTGTCGGTGCGAATCCGCCCGTGGGCACCAACCGCGTGTGGCCCAATGAAGAGGCGTTCCGCTCAAACCGGAAAGGTTGCAGGTGCAAGTCCTGCCACGCGGACCAGCCTTCGCTCCGTCGAGCTTCGGCTTGGCAGGCCAATTTGGAATGTCAACCGGACGAGTGAGCCGAGCCTCGGTGCTAACGAGTGCGTGCCTTCGGGCAAGTGGTGCAAGTCCACGGCATTCCGCCATGCGCGCGTAGTTCAAAGAGAACCGTCCGCCTTATAAGCGGAGTCGCACTAGATCAGTGCCGGGATCCGGAGCGTTACCGGACGCGCGCACCAATTTCGATAAAGACCATTGCCGTCCGCAATGAGCCTCAAGGCTTTTCCGGACCTCGCAAATACTTTTCAATCACCAGGCCCAGTTTCCGGCCCATCTCGCGATAACTTTCGGTCGTGCCGTGCGGTGCATTCCACGGAGTTTCAAGCGTGAAAGAAATTGTTTGCGGATTTGCGTGGGCCTGCACCCAAGGCGCGGTCAATGACCGCCATCGCGTTTGATCTTCGGGAGCGTCGGATCTCGGATGCTCGTCCACAATTTTCAGGTCGGGAACCTGTTCGCGAAGCAAACTGATGAAACGATCCTGCCGGCCGGCGGTGGCGGTGCTGACGAGGTTGCCCGGAATGACATAGAGTTCAGGCGGACTGCCCGCGCCGGGATTGTGCAGGTCGAGCATCATTCCCATCCGGCCCTGTCGCACCACTGATTGAATTTGTTTCTGCGCGGCGGCGACTTCTACGTAGTGCGGTGTTTCGGTCCAGTCGCGGTTGTGATCGTGCGGCTGCGAATTCTTTCCGCCATCGCCCGTGGCAACGCGATCGGCGTCCATGATTGGCACGACGAATACTTCCGCGTGCTGCCGGATCCACCGGGCGCTTTCATCCGAACCCACGAGCCATTCCACAAACCCACGCGCGACCCAGCTTCCCCCGACTTCCCAGGCATGCTGCCGGGCGAGGATCCAGATGCCAGGCCGTTTGTCATCCGGCGGATTGCCTTCCGCGATCTGCAATGCCGGCACACTGCGGCCTTCGAGCGATTTACACAGCTCGAATTCTTTCGCGAATGAATGTTCAGTCGCGACGCTGTGGACGAATGCTTTTGCATCGCTCACCGTAAACGGCGGGCCCCAGGCCAGCCAAAACGTGGCCGACGGCGTGCTCACCCGGTAAGTCTCCACGGCCCCTCGCCTCTCGCCGGGGGCGGTGTGAACCCAGGTCGTACCGTTTGTCGAAAACGCGGCCCGCAATGGCATCGTCCAGCTTGCGGCTATTTCGGGGCGAGATCGAAGTTTGAAAACAACCGGACGCTGCGGATCGGCGCCGTCCACGCGCAGAAACCACCAGTTCGGCCATCCGCGCGCCGCATCGCCCGCCGGCTGAAAAAGAACAGTCTGAGTCGCCTGATCAATTTCGATGACCTGGGCCGAACCGCTTTCGAAGTCTGAAGAAATCCGAAGTTCGGCGCGAAGGCTCCCGGTTTGCAGGGCCAGCAGGGCCGCGACCGGCAGCACTCTGGAAAATCCCCCCATGACATTCGCGCGCATGGAAGATGGATTACGCCAGGCACACATCGAGGGCAAGTTTCAATCCTCAAGCTCGCGTAGTCCAACGCAGAGACACGATGTCGAGAGCGTCGCCAGTGCAGGTGCGAATCCTGCCGCGAGCACCAGCCTTCGCTCGTTGAGCTTCGGCTCGGCGAGCCAGTTTCGGCCTGCAAGCATTAAAGTGATGCAGCGGACTTTTAATCCGCAGAACAGGGCGCGTTACCCTGGCGGGCCACCACTTCATTGCCTCGTGGTGTAACAGCAGCATGCCGGGTTTTGACCCCGACGGTCTTGGTGCGAATCCAAGCGAGGCAGCCAAACAGTTTTCGCCCGGTGGTGAAATAGCATCACGTCTGGCCTACACCCAGAAATCGAGGGGGCAGAACCTTCCCGGACGACCAACTCAATTTACGATTTGCGATTGCCGATTGCCGATTGAAAACCATTTCAACAAAGAACAAACACCTCATCCGCCGTAGCTGCGTTCGGCAGAACGCGGCCAGACGAAATAGACTTAATTTGCCGCGCTCTGCCGAGACGCAGCTACGAGAATTTATGTCCGACATACTGAACAAAACCATCGTGCTCGTGCTCAACCGCAACTGGCAGGCGATCAACATTCGCACGCCGGCGGACGCGTTTTGCCAGATGGCGACGAACGTAGCCACCGCGCTCGACATCGAGCTTGGCGATGACGCCCGTGCGGAAGCACTCCGTCCTGTGACGTGGGACGAATGGATCACGCTGCCCGTTCGCGACAGCGACAACGCCGTGCGCACCACGCGCGGCGCGATCCGCGTGCCGACCGTCATCGTCGCGGTGAACTACGCGCGCGTGCCGAAGAAGCGCCCGAAGCTCTGCGCCCGCGCCATCCGCGAGCGCGACGGCAACCGCTGCCAATACACCGGCGCGTTGCTGCGCCCGGACGAAGGCAGCCTCGACCACATCGTGCCCCGATCGCGCGGCGGCCCGGACACGTGGGAGAACCTCGTGTGGTCAAACAAGCAGGTGAACACCCGCAAGGGCGACCGCCTGCCGCACGAAGCCGGCTTGAAACTGCTCCACGAGCCGCGCGCGCCGAAGGAACTGCCAGCCACGCAATTCCTGCGTAACTCGCATGGCATTGCTGAATGGGAACTGTTCTTGAAGACGTGAAAGCGAATCCTTGCCGCGCCGAAGCCAGGCGAAGGCGGGCGCAACTCCCACGGCATCGCGGAATGGAAACTGTTCCTGAACGAGTAGAACAACGGGAGGGCGAGTGTCAAAGCTCGCTCTCCCAAAATGAACTATTACACTCTGATAGGTATGAATAGCGACGAGCACGCAAAGCGACTAGCCGAATGCCTCAACAATCGGTGTGAAACGACTTCGTTGGATTTCAAGTCAGAGTTCAATCCAAACTCAAACCAAGATTGGTGTGAGTTGTTGAAAGACATCGTTGCCATTGCAAACAGCGGAGGTGGAATAATTGCAATTGGCCTTAACGACGATGGATCGAACAGTGCATCAGAACTCAAAGCAGTTCTAGGTTTGGACCCCGCCGATGTTTGCAACAAAGTGGAAAAGTATACCGGTTGCTGCCATTCAGATTTTCGACTTGTTGAAGCTCAAGTGAATGGGCAGAGCGTAGCGTGTTTTGTAATTGGTGAGGTGCATACGCCGTTGGTATTCACAAAACCCGGCACGTATCAGATTCCCGGTTCTAATCAGCAGAAGACAGCGTTCAGTCAGGGCACGGTGTATTTCCGACATGGACCGAAAAGCGAGCCGGGTTCTGCGGATGACTTGCGTGGTTTCATCGAGCGAGAAGTTGAGCGATTGCGTAGCGCATGGCTCGATAATGTCCGGAAGGTTGTAGAAGCTCCTGTAGGATCAAAGGTTGTCGTTGTTCCCGCTGAGTCCCACAAAGTCCAAGCTGAAGAGCGAACCTTCCGTCTGACGAGCAGTCCTGAAGCACCACTGGTGCGGGAACTCAATCCGAATGAATCCCATCCTTATCGGCAAAAGGATGTTGCCAAGTTGGTGGCCGAGAAACTGAATTTTCCGGTAACGTTCTACGATGTCTTTTGCGTTCGAAAGATGCATGCCATTGAGAACATGCCTGAGTTCTGCTACAAACCAAAATTCTCCTCGTCTCAATTCAGCGACGCCTTTGTGGATTGGTTCGTGTCGGAATACAGGAAGAATCCAGACTTCATTGAACAGGCAAAACAACGCCTCCGAAAGCAGACAAACGCTCAAACACCGCCAACTAAAGACGACGAGCGTGTCCGTTGGCTGGATTCCTTCATGCGTAACAATGGCCACAGCATATCGGCAATCGCTCGAAAGCTGGACGTGAGCGCAAGCACGGTCAGCTTGGTTTTGCGTGGCAATTATTCGGGCAACGTATCAGGAATGCTGAAGCGTGTTGAAGCCCTCAGACAGGCGGAGAGCAAACCAAATTGAAAATCCCGAAGGGATTTCGTCACTCAGCCCAGGGTTGTGAGGAACGAGCTACCCTGGGTAATCGCGAAAACAAATCACAACTCTGAAGGAGTTGCATCGGAGCGCGGCTGTGTCTGCAAGACCAGCCGCAGCCGGTGGGGCGAGGCTACTGACGAG
This sequence comes from Verrucomicrobiota bacterium, assembly GCA_004297495.1. Lineage (GTDB taxonomy): Bacteria > Verrucomicrobiota > Verrucomicrobiia > Limisphaerales > JADLHS01 > SCTL01. The sequence goes on along the minus strand of SCTL01000940.1, from coordinate 8,173 downwards.
CCGGCTCGCGGGGGACGCTCGCCCCACCCTTTGCCGGGCGCTGCGGCTGGTGCTCTGCACACAGCCGCGCTCCGGAAACGAAGATGCAACCCGCGTTGGGGTTGTGGGTAATTTTGAAATGCAAACCCAAGGTAGCGCCTGCGGCGCAACCTTGGGCTGAATGATGGAATCCCGTTGGGATTCAAAGATGGTTGGTTGATGGATGGCTTCGCGACTTTGTAGCGGCGCTCTGCGAGCGCCGGGTTTTGCGTGTGGTCAACAACGGCGGTCACAGACCGCCGCTACAAACGACACGAAGATTTGATTGATATGAACACCAAAGATTTTCTCCGTCTCGGCGTGCCATTGGGACAGGCGACCCGCCGCGCGACGGATTTTATTTCCAAGTTCATCCTCGGCGGCGGCGACAAATCGCGGTTGCACGAGGAAGTCGCGGCCATTGTCGCCAATCCGTCGGCGTTCGTGGACGACCCGTTGCGCGGCGAGTTCGCGAGGGCGTTGCTCAACGCACCGCCACCGCCCCGCGCCGAGCCGGTGAAATATCGGCAGTGGGGCGAAGGTCTCGAACACGACGCGGTGATGCAGATGGAAAAGGCGTGTCTGTTGCCGGTGTCGGTCGCGGGCGCGCTCATGCCGGACGCGCACGTCGGCTACGGCCTGCCCATCGGCGGCGTGCTGGCCACGGACAACGCGGTGATTCCCTACGCCGTCGGCGTGGACATCGCGTGCCGCATGAAGATGACGGTGCTGGATATTCCGTTGCGCGATCTGGAGCAAAAGCAGGATCGGCTCACGCGCGCCATCGAGGTGGAGACGCGCTTCGGCGTGGGCGCGAACTTCAAGGATCGTCGAGCGCACGACGTGCTGGACGCAGATTGGTCGGTCAGCCCGATCACGAAACAGAACAAAGACCGCGCATGGTCGCAACTCGGCACGAGCGGGAGCGGCAATCATTTCGTTGAGTTCGGTTTGTTCACGGCGCACTCGAAGATCAACGACCTTGAAGCGGGAACTTACGTGGCGTTGCTGTCGCATAGCGGCAGTCGTGGCACGGGCGCGGCAGTGTGTGATCATTACAGCAAGATCGCGTTCAATCAGTTCCCCGATTTGGCAAGCGAATTGAAGCGGCTCGCGTGGCTGTCGCTGGATTCACAGGAAGGTCAGGAATACTGGAACGCGATGGAGTTGATGGGCCAATACGCGGCGGCGAACCACGCTTGCATCCACCGGCACATTGCGGAGAATCTCGGCGCGCAAGTGCTGCTCGATCTGGAGAATCACCACAACTTCGCGTGGAAAGAGCGGCACGTCATTGATGGCACGGAGCGCGAAGTCATCGTGCATCGCAAAGGCGCAACGCCAGCGGGCGCGGGCGTATTAGGAATCATTCCCGGCTCAATGGCCACACCGGGATTCGTCGTCAGCGGCAAAGGCAACGCGGAGTCGTTGAACTCGGCTTCGCACGGCGCAGGTCGCACGATGAGCCGCAAAGCCGCGAACGAAAAGTTCAATTGGAAAGACGTGAACCGTTTTCTCAAGCAGCAAGGCGTAACTTTAATTTCCGCCGGTCTTGATGAAGTTCCGATGGCCTACAAAAACATCCGCGAAGTCATGGCCGCGCAAAGCGACTTGGTCACAGTGCTCGGCGAGTTCATGCCCAAGCTCGTGAAAATGGCGCCGAGCGGCGAGCGACCGGAAGATTGACAGGTCGCTTCGCGTGCGAACGGCGTCGGTGATTCGCCGCCTTTCAGCCTGAAATTTTTCTCACGAAATCCATCACAAGAATCGTCCACACTCCACCCTGTTACCCCCGCAGCCGCGCACAAATCCCGCACAACTTTCCGTGCTTTTGTTTGCTTGTGGTTGCCGACCTCACCTGGACGCTAAATGAAACGATATTCGGCAGAACGTGGAATGCCCGGGCAACTGGTGGCAGCCAACTCATCCGTGAGCACCGAGCCAACGGCTCAGGACACCGATTCAACTGCTGCCGGGCGCGGCACGCCACCAGTTCGCCCGGCCACCTTTATCATTGAGCCGGCCACCGACTTGGTTTATTTGCGCTGCGTGCCTTTCGACCGCGAACAACTGGCTGCCAAACTTCGACGCCTCGCTGCGCAAGGTGTTTTCCTTGGCACGTCGTCTTGGAAGTACCCAGGCTGGTTCGGCAAAATCTACGAGCAAGACCGCTACGTGTGGCGCGGGCGATTTTCCAAAACTCGCTTCGAGCAAAATTGTCTGACGGAATTCGCGCAAACCTTTCCCGCCGTTTCCGTGGATGCCACATATTACAAGTTCTACGATCGCGCTACGCTGACCGAACTCTCGGCGCAAGTGCCGGATGGATTTCAATTCGCGCCCAAGGTCTGTGGCGACGTCACCCTAAAACAATTTCCACAGCTTCCGCGCTTCGGTGCGCGCGCTGGCCGAACCAACCCGCATTTTCTCGACGCAGCGCTTTTCTCCGACTCCTTCTTGTCCCCGTGGGAACCGTTCCGCGACAAGGTTGGTTTAATCACATTTGAATTTTCCCGCTTCGGCCAAGGCGACTTCGCCCGCGGCGCCGCGTTCGTCGAGGCCCTGGACAGCTTTCTTGAAAAACTGCCGCGCGGCTGGCCTTACGGTGTCGAGTTGCGCAATCGCCAATGGTTGCGCTCGGAATACTTCGCCATGTTGGCGCGGCATGGCGTGACCCACATCTTCAATGCCTGGTCCGACATGCCGCCCGTGGTGGAGCAGATGGCTCTGCCCGGCAGCATCACCAATCCAGCGTTGCTCGCCGCACGTTTTCTAGTCCGCGAAGGACGCACCTTCGAGCAGGCCGTGAAAAAGTTCATGCCTTACAGCGAAATCAAAGACCCGAATCCGGAAGGCCGCGCCGCTGCGGTGGAACTGGCGCGCCGCGGATTGAAATCCAAAGGCGAGACCAAGGTGATGGTGCTGGTCGGCAATCGCTACGAAGGACATTCGCCGGGAACGGTCAACGCGATTGTCGAAGTGATCGGCGGCGAAGAGTAGCGCGTGGGTTCGCAGCGGGTTTCACCCGCCTTTGCTCGTCTTGGTGAAGTGACCGCGGCTGACGCGCCACAGTTTTTCCGTCCACTCACCCTTGTGCGCCAGCGGATCGGCATCCGTGCCCCAGAGTTTTTTCACCATCTCACGCTGCGGCACAAACGGGCATTTGCTCTTCGGTTGCTTGTGCGCGTCGTCAATCTTGCGGAGCGCCAGTTGCGCGCCGGTCATCAGCGCCGGTTTGTCGGGCCGGCTGAAATCGGAGTTGAGTTCGGCGGTGGCGGCGTCCAAAGCGCCCCAACGCTCCTCATGGGTCTTGCCCCAGAGCGTCGGCTGGGTGTCGAGCCGCGCAAGATTCCACATCGCGATGCGGATCTGCCGCACCGGCTTGAAGGCAACGCTCATCATGTCGCGGAACAAACCTTCGAGCGTCGCGTTGATCACGGAATTCTGAAACTGCGCGTGCTGGAAACGATGGCTGCCGCCGGTTTCGGTGAAATCATTGAATCGAATGCTCAGGCTCAATTCACGAGCCTGCAATTGTTCGCGGCGCAACTGCCCCACGAGCCGCGTGGCTTCGCTGAGCGTGAAGGTGAGCGCCGCTTCGTAATCGTGCTCGTCATACGGCAGCGTGGTGCTGCTGGAAATCGTGGTGCGATCCTTCACCGTGAGCAGCAGCGGCTCCTGCCAGCGACCGTTCGCGAACAGCCAGAGCTGTTGTCCCCAAATGCCGAATTTTTGTTTCAGCAGCATGGACGGCAACTTCGCCACGTCGCCAAACGTCAGTGCGCCCAGCGCCGCCAGACTGCGCTGCCGGTTTTTCGCAATGCCCGAAAGTTCGCGGACGGGACGATCCTTGAGAAATTCTTTTTCCTCGCCCGCCGGCAATTCGTAAAAGCCCGGCTTCACCGCGTCGGTCACCAGCTTCGCCAGCTTGGACGAACTCGCCAGCCCACCGGACACGGGCAGACCAGTCGCGTCACGAATGTGCGCGCCGATCTTCTTCACGTAATCCAGCGGCGTCGTGTGTCGCCAGACGTGACTGTCCATCGTGGTCAAATCCAGGAAGCCTTCGTCAATCGAGATGGGCACGAGCACCGGCGAATACTGTTCCAGCACGCGGAACATCTCCTGCGAGAGCCGGCGGTATTCGTCGTAATGCGGCCGGCACAGCACGCCCTTGGGACAAAGTCGTTGCGCGTCGAAACACGCCATGCCGGTGACCACGCCGAATTTTTTGGCGATGCGATTGGCCGCAATGACGATGCCGTCGCCGCGCCGGCCGCCGCCGACCCATACGGGCCGCCCTTCCAGATTCCGGTTGAGCGCAATCTCGCAACTGGCGAAAAAGCTGTCGCCATCCACATGCAGTATGCGGTTGTTCCGGCTCATCTGGCACCGGTCACCTTACCCCGCCAACCGGCGCTGCCAAGAAACAAAGCCGGGAATATTTTCGGCCTTGGACCGTATTTGACCGACCCACTGTGCCTCGCATTCCAGCCGGGAACAAACAACTCAACGCCGGAGAAGTTTGATCAACCCGGCAGTTTCGTCGCGAAACTCAGGCGGCAATCGCCAGGGAGGCTTTTTCTTCGACCTGAGCAATGTCGCGCCGCTCGATCTTGGCCCGCATTTTTTTCAACGCCAGTTCCTGAATCTGCCGGATGCGCTCGCGCGTGAGCCCGAAGTGCGCGCCGATTTCTTCCAAAGTTTTTTCCCGGCCATCGTTCAAGCCGAAACGCAGGGCGAGAATCGCCTTTTCCCGTTCAGGTAACGTGGAAAGAACTTCCTGCACCAGTTCCGTGTCGTTCGACTGCACCAAGCGGTCGGAGGGCAACCCCGCATTCGGGTCCGCCACGATTTCCGCGACGCGATTCGATTCGTCGTCACCGATGGGCGCATCAAGTGAAACCGGCGCGCGCGAGGCGTCACGATATTGCCGGATACGCCGCGCGTCGAGGTCCAGTTCCTGCGCCAATTCCTCCTCGGTCGGTTCGCGGTCAAGGGTCTCGCGCAGTTTCGATTCCGCCACGCGCAGACGCGCCATTCTCTCGACCACGTGCACCGGCAAGCGGATGGTCTTCGATTGATTGGCGAGCGCACGACGGATCTGCTGCTTGATCCAGAGCGACGCGTAGGTCGAAAGCTTCGCGCCCTTCTTCGGATCAAACTTTTCCACACCTTTCATCAAACCAATGTTGCCTTCGCTGATGAGGTCGAGCAACGGCACGCCCAGCCCTTCGTAATCGCGGGCGATCTTCACCACGAGGCGCAGGTTGGCCTTGATCATGTGCTCGCGCGCCTGCTTGTCGCCGCGCTTGATGCGCCGGGCGAGCGCGATTTCCTCCTCGGGCGTCAGCAACTTCACCTGCCCGATCTCCCGCAAATAGAGGTGCAACGAATCGCCGCGCGCTGCATCAGCCGGCCTCGGCAATTCACTTTCGATCTTCTTCGCGACTTCAGCCGACGGCGTTTCGGTTTCGGAAACTGAGAAGCGCGGGGCACGCACCGTGGTTGACGAAATCAACCGGTTGCGTGGCGCCAGTCTCGCGCTCTTGTTGGTTTGCTTTGAGTTTTTGACAGCTTTCATTAGTGGTTTGGGTTTTAGCTGATCAGAGAAACCGGTTCACACTGGCTCAGACTTCCACCAGCGCATCAAGTTTGCCGACGATGGCCCGCTTGCCTGCGGCCCCCACACTCCGGTCGCGCAACTCGCCGCCGGCAAAATAGAGCAGCGTCGGAATCGCCTGGATGCCGTAGCGCGCCGCGAGGTCCGGATTTTCATCCGTGTTCACCTTCGCCACTTTCACGCGGCTCGCGTTTTCCGCGGCGATTTCTTCCAGCAACGGCGACAGCATTTTGCAGGGCCCGCACCACTCGGCCCAGAAATCCACGACGACGGGTTGGGTTGATTTCAGAACTTCGGCGTCGAAGTTCGCTTCATTGATTTCGATGGTCGCTTTCATTTTTACTTTCTTTCCAACTTTCTTCTCATTGTTTGTAACTTCAATTGTTACATCATTACACAAAAAAAAGAGAACGTCAAATCTACCGCTTCTTTTCGCAGAGACAGGAAGCTTTGATGATGTCCAGCACGTTGGCGAGCGTGGTTTTCTCCAAATCCTTCTCCAAAGCCTGTTGTGCCGAGGCGAAAATACGTTCCATCGTTTCCAGAATGCAGTTCCCGACCGGACAGGCCGCGTTCGGTTTGCGCGACGGAGTTGCGAAGGCCTCGGAATCCTCAACTGCCCGGTAAACTTGGGCTAAATTGATACGACTGGGCGAACAATTCAGCCGCGATCCCGCGCCCGCGCCCTTGCTGGTCTCCACGAGTTTCGCACGCTGCAACGCGAGCAGCAACCGGCGGACAATGACCGGGTGGGTATTGATGCTGCCGGCCAGAAACGCGGACGTAACGCGGTCGCCGTCCTTGTAGGCAAGGACAGCCAGCACGTGAACGGCCATGGCAAAGCGGCAACTTGTTCTCATTCGACGCCAATTAAGTAACAGTAACGATTACATTTGTCAAGCCGGGCGCAACCGGATGCTGAATTGCTGATCGCTTGAATGCCGACACGGAGAGCCGATCGTTCCAGATCAATCTGAACTCATCAAGTGCAGCAGCGAAGTGCGAATGGTGAGCGCGAGCAGATCGTTGATGACATCGAGCGCTACGGCTTTGCGGACCTGCCCCCAGATTTCCGTTTCGTAAGCCGTGCCCAGGTGAAGCAGGAGCGAATCAAGCATCTCGCGCGTGTCTGCGCGGGCCAGCAGCCGCTCGAAAGCGCGGCGGACGGCGGGAATGGAAACCTGCATGATGTTGGTGTGTTCGAGCGCCGCGTCGAAAGCGAGTTCGAGCAGGACACGAATCTCCGCCGAGGACAATCCGGATTCACCCGCGTCGGGACGCAGCCCGGCACGTTTGGAGAGGAGCAGTTGCAAGGCGCGAAAACGAATCTTTGCCGCAGGCGGCTCCAGCCATGGCTCCTGACGCAGGACTTCCAGCACGGCACGCGCGGGATCGTGGCGGTCATTCATCCGCTCAAACAGCGGCGTGCCCAGAATGCGTTCATCGTCCCACCAGCCGGGAATTTCTTCGAGCCGGCGATTGCTCTCGCGCGCCATGCGCAGATCGAAGTCGCGGACGAGTTTGATTTCCTTGTGCTGATAGCAATAGGGAATCGGCTCAATGACCGCCTTGCGCAATCGCAACGGCAGCGGAACGAGGTCGGGCAGATCGAGCCGCACTTCGAGCACGTCGCCGTGATGTTCGAGCGCCGAGCGCAGGCACATGTCCCAGCAACCCTCGATGCGCGGGAGCTTCGCGTGCAAGTTCACTCCGGCGAGAAATGAAATCATGGCCGTGTGCGAAATTTCGCGGCTCAACAGCGGCGTCAAGCCGTGCCGGCTTGCGAGGCCGTAGAGAAATTCATACGCGGTCAATTCGAGTTCGGCCTTGCGCGCGGACCATTCGGCGAATTGCCGCATCGAACAATTCCAGTGCACCTGGCCTTCGCGTTCCTCAATCGAGCCGAGTCCGGTTTCGTGCAGCGCAAAGGCGTAGGCGCTCCGCAACAGCGCGCGACCGCGCGGGCCTTTCCATTTGCCGGCTTCCTGCTCGACCTGCCATGGCTTGAGATGGTGCAGTCCCCAGCCAAAAAAATCCGGCGCCACGCGATGCAGCGCGGTGAAGGCCGAGACGCCGAAGCGCGAAAGAATTTGCGGCGAAACTTCGTCGAAGCGGCGGGCCCAGCGGCGGAAAAATGGCGCAGTCTCGGGATTGAGTCCGTCGTCGTCGGTGAAAAGTTCCGGCTCGGATTCACGAACTTGCTCCATGACCGTGCGCGCGACGCGGTCGAGCACTTCCCAAATCGCCTGCTGGTCATCGTGACAAACTCGTTGGGGCAACGCGGTGACTTTACCCAGCACTTCCGCTGGCAGATTGCCCGTGCCGATCTTATTCAGACAACGCGTGAGCACGCCGCGCCAATCGAACATTCCGCTCTCGCGCATCAGCGTCGGCGGCACGCGCACGCCGAGCGAGAGGAAGGCATCTTCCCAATCCGTGCGTTCGAAAGCCCCGATGTTCCAGCGCGGCTGGCCAGAGTCGCAGCGCACAAGGTGCAGTCCGTATTCGATCTGCCACAGCGCGGCTTTGGTC
>SCTL01000939.1 GCA_004297495.1 Verrucomicrobiota bacterium | reverse complement strand
CGGCGGAAGGGCTTGAGGAAAATCGCGCGTTGCTCGCCGCGCTGGAAATCGCGTGGTTGTCCCGGGCAAAATAAATCCAATGCCTCCACTCAAAAACATCGTGCCCACGGCTTACGTGAATCGCGCGGAGTTTTTTCTCGAACGCTGTCGCGGTCGGCGCGTGCTGCATCTGGGCTGCGTTGGGTTCACGGACGCGAGCGTCGAGGACAAAGTCCGGCTGGCGCGCGAAAGCTTGCACGCGAAGCTGAGCGCGGTGTGCGATTGCACGGGCGTGGACCTGGACGCGGTGACGGTGGAGCAACTTCGCGCGGCGGGAATTTTTCAGAATGTGCTCATAGGCGATGTCGAGCGGTTGGATGACTGCGCCGGGAAATTGCCGCTGTTCGATTTGGTGGTGGCGGGCGACATCATCGAGCATTTGTCGAATCCGGGTTTGATGCTGGACGGCGTGCGGAGAGTTTTGAAGCCGGGCGGCAGCCTGTTGGTCTCGACGCCGAACGCGCTGAGTCTGCCGTCTTTTTTGCGGCACGTGCGCGGAACGTTTCGCGAGGGGAATCAACACGCGCTTTCCTTCAATGCCATCACGCTGGCGCAGTTGCTCGAACGTCACGGCTACACGGTGGCGCAGGCGCTGACGTGTCATCACGCGCTCGCGCCGCGATTGAATCCGCTGACGTTTCGCACGGGCGTGACGTTCTTCCGGGCGTTTCCGAAATTCGGCGGGACTTTGCTGTTCGAGGCGCGGGCTTGAGCGAATCTGCGGCTACGGTTGCGCCAGGCTGGTGCGATAATCATTCACCCACCGAGACAGTTCTTTTCGCGTGCCGGCAAACTTCGGGTCGTCCGCCAGATTTTTCATCTCGTGCGGATCGGCGGCTTCGTCGAACAGCATCGCGCCGTTCTTCGCGCGCTCGCCGAACTCGGCGTAGCGATATTTCTCCGTCCGCACCGCGATGCCGTGCAGCGTTTTGCCGTCCTCGCTCCAGACCGTGAACGCGGGATGATTCCACTCCGCCCTGGGATTGTTCAGCAACGGCACTAGACTGCGGCCTTCGATTTCTTTCGGCGGCGTGAGGCCGCACAACTCCGCAAGCGTCGGATAAAAATCCAGCGCCTGCACGATGCGTTCGCACGTCTGGCCATTTGCTTTGCCCTTTGGTGGCACGATGATGAACGGCACGCGGTCGCCCGCCTCGAACAACGAACCCGCCTTCGACCACTTGCCTTTCTCACCGAGTTGATAGCCGTGGTCGCCCCAGAACACGATGATCGTCTTCTCGCGCAACCCGAGCTTGTCGAGTTCGGCCAGCACGCGCCCCGTCAGCCAGTCCACCCACGCTGACGATGCGAGATAGGCCCGGATCATTTCGCGCGCTTCCTTTTCCGAGGCGTCGCGACCGATGAACAGGTCGGCATTCTTCGGTCGGATGGCGGCGGTGGGAAAACCTGGCGGCACCGTCGGGCGCGGCGCGAAGTCCGGCGGCAGCGGAATCTTGTCCGCGTCCCACTTGTCGAAGAATTTTTTCGGCGCGGTTGGCGGGCTGTGCGGTTTCACGAAGCCACACGCGAGAAAGAACGGCTTGTCCTGGTAGCGACGCAGAAAATCAATCGCCCGGTCCGCGCACTTGTAATCGCCATGCGACTCGCCATCGCCCTCCAGCATGATCCAGCGATCCGAACGCTGCGCTTGCGTCAGTTCCGCTTCGTCCGGCGCGGCTTTCGTTTTCTTCGGCGGATTTTGGATGAACATGATGTCATCGGGATCGAGCACGCGCAGCGCGCCTTCGCCGGTATTGCGGCGCGGATCGCCGCCTTCGGTCCACGAAGGCAGATCGTCAGTCCCGCCGTGATAAATTTTCCCTGTGCGCAACGTGGCGTAGCCGTTGTTCTTGAACAACTGCGGCAGCGTGACCCAATCCGGATGTGCGTCGCGGAAGTAGGCGCGATTGCCGAGCACGCCGGCGACCGTGGGACTACGGATGTTGAGCATCGAGGAGCGCGAGGGATTGCAGAGCGGGAACTGGCAGTAGGCGCGATCAAACCGCACGCCGCTGGCCGCGAGCGCGTCGAGGTTCGGCGTCTTGGCGAGCTGGCTGCCGTAGCAACCGAGCTCCGGCCGCAGATCGTCGGAGATGAGGAAGAGGACGTTGAGTCGGTTCGTGTCGGCGGCGACTCCGGTGGCGATCACGCAACTGCCGAGGATGGCGGAAAGAAGGAGAGGCCGAAATCTCATGCGCCTTAATTACACCAGTTCAAACAGCGCCGCCAGTTCCGTCCGCTTCGAGGGAATCTCCAACCACGAAACACATGAACGACACGAAATTATTCAGCCGCAAAAGAACGCATGGAACGCAAAGAGGCTGACGACGATTCTCCCTCTCCCGTCCGACGGGAGAGGGCCGGGGTGAGGGCGAGCGTTTCCACAAAATTCGTTCGGCCTCGCAGACAGTCGTCACGAATAAACGCCGTATTCAATCCGGCCCAACAGATTTTCCACCTCCTGCGCGCCAGTTTCCGTCCGCGCGTAAACCAGCGGTGCCGTGCCGCCCAAACCAAACTGAGGAGCTTTCATCCACGCGTGCGCCGCCGCTGTTGACCCAAAGACCTTTGTGGCGCGTCTGGTCAATTGCACAACGCGGAATTGTTTTGGTCGTTTCACGGAAACAATCCCCGAATCCGCTTCGCCTCTTGCACGCGCCTGACGCCGAGACTCAGCGCGGCGAGGCGCATGGAGATTTTCTGTTTGCGGCTCGCGGCGAGGATTTGCGTGTAGGCGGTTTCCAGAATGCGGAAGAGTTTGTCCGTGATTTCCGTCTCGCCCCAGAAAAAGCTTTGCAGGTCCTGCACCCACTCGAAGTAGCTGACCACCACGCCGCCGGCGTTGCAGAGCACGTCGGGCAGCACGAAAATCTCCGGGCGTTGTGCGATGATCGCGTCGGCTTCGGGTGTGGTCGGGCCGTTGGCGGCTTCGGCGAGAATGCGGCATTTGATTTGAGCGGCGTTCACTTCGGTGATTTGCCGCTCCAGCGCGGCGGGCACGAGAATTTCGCAGGGCAGCAGCAGGAGTTGTTCGTTCGTGATGGGTTCGGATTCGGGAAAGGCGGTGACGCTTTTTTTTGCGGCGACGTGCTTCTCCAATTTCCAAAGGTCGAGTCCCTTTGCGTTGTGGATGCCGCCGGACGCGTCGCTCACTGCAATGACCTTCGCGCCGTAACGAGCGAGCGAAAGCGCCGCGATGCTGCCGACGTTGCCGTAGCCCTGCACGACGGCGGTGCATTTGCTCATGTCGAGGCCGACGGTGTCCGTGGCGCGATTGACGAGATAGGCGACGCCGCGGCCCGTGGCTTCGCGGCGACCGAGCGAACCGCCGATGCTCACGGGTTTGCCGGTGACGATGCTGGGCACGGCGTGGCCTTCGTGCATCGAGTAAGTGTCCATCATCCACGCCATCGTCTGCTCGTTCGTGCCGAGGTCGGGTGCCATCACGTCAATCTGCGGCCCGATGAACGGAATCATTTCCTGCGTGTAACGGCGCGTGATGCGTTCGAGTTCGCCCCTGGACATTTTGCCGGGATCACAAGTGATGCCGCCCTTCGCGCCACCGTAAGGCAGGCCGGTGAGCGCGCATTTCCAACTCATCCACATGGCGAGTGCGGCGACTTCGCCAAGCGTTACGTCGGGATGATAACGCAAACCGCCCTTCGTCGGCCCGAGCGTGAGATGATGCTGCACGCGGTAGCCGGGGAAAACTTTCGTCGAACCGTCGTCCAGTTTGATCGGCACGGCAACGGTCAGGGAGCGTTTGGGAAATTTGAGGCGGTCGCGTTCGGCGGCGGGAATCTCCAGTAGATCGGCGACGGCGTCGAATTGCTGGCACGCCATGTGGAAAGTCGGGTGGTCGTAGATTTCCATGCGGCGAGAATTAGCAGGAAGCCGGCGAGGATGGAAGATGGAAGATGGAGGATGGCTTCGCGGGGCCGCTATCTTCCATCGTCCATCTTCAATCCTCTTTCCGTTCCAGGCCGAACATGGCTAGACTGAACCGTGAGCGACACGCTGGTCGTCAACGAAATCTACCTGAGTTTGCAGGGCGAAAGCACTTTCGCCGGCCTGCCGTGCGTCTTCGTGCGCCTGGCCGCGTGCAACCTGCGCTGCTCCTACTGCGACACGGCGTACGCGTTCACCGAGGGAAAGAAGCGCGAGTTGAATGAAGTGCTGGCGGAAGTGCGGCGGCTCGCGCGACCTTTCGCCAACTCTCAACTCTCAACTCTCAACTCTCAACTTCCCCTCGTCGAATTGACCGGCGGCGAACCGCTGCTGCAAAAAGTCGCGCTGCCGCTGATGAAACAACTTTGTGACGACGGCTTCACCGTGCTCGTGGAAACCAGCGGCGCGCTGGACATCTCGCCCGTTGACCCGCGCGTACGACGCATCATGGATTTGAAATGCCCCAGCAGCGGCGAAGTCGAACGCAACCGCTGGGAAAATCTTTCGCACTTGAAGGCGACCGACGAAATCAAGTTCGTCATCGGCACGGTCGAGGATTACGAGTGGGCCAAGCAACAGATTGCCGCGCACAAACTGGATTCGATTTGTCCGCTGCTGATGTCGTGGGTGCATCCGCTGCGGCCCGAACAGCAAGACAAGTCGCTCAAGCGCGTGCCCGCCGGCCAGACTCCCATCACGCGACGCGAACTCGCGGAGAAAATCATTGCCGATGCGCTGCCGGTGCGTTTCCAGGCGCAACTCCACAAAATCATCTGGCCGCCGGAGCAAAGGGGCGTATGAAACGGGGACACGGAGAAACGGCGGGACGGGGAGACGGCGACGTCGCCGATTCGCCGGTTCGCCGGTTCGCCGGTTCCGCTCGAACCCTTGCGCTGCTCCGCGACTACGAATCGCGCAACGTCACGTTCCTCGATCCCGCGGGCGACTGGCCCATCGTCTGGGAGCGTGCGCGCGGCGTTCACGTCTGGGACGCGGAAGGGAAAAAGTATCTCGATCTGACGGCGGCGTTCGGCGTGGCGGCGGCAGGCCATGCGAATCCGCGCGTGGTGGCTGCGGGCCAGAAACAAATGGCGAAGCTTCTTCACGCGATGGGCGATGTGCATCCCCACGCGCTCAAAGCGCAACTCGCGCGGGAGTTGAGCCGCATCACGTTCGAGCGCTGGACGGCGAAGAAGTCTAACGTCCAAGGTCAAAAGTCTAAAGCCAGCACGGGCAAAGCCATTTTTTGCAACTCGGGATTTGAGGCCGTCGAAGCCGCGCTCAAGACCGCGATGCTGGCCACGGGCAAACGCGGCGTCATTGCGTTTGAAGGCGCGTATCACGGGCTCGGCTACGGCACGCTCAATGCCACGCATCGTGAACATTTTCGCGGACCGTTCCGCGCGCAGCTCGGCGAGTTCGGTCATTTCGTGCCGTTCCCTACTTCGCCCGGTAGCAGCCGACGTGAGGAGGCTCATTCTAAAAATCGGCAATCGGCAATCGGCAATCGGCAATGGTCAGAGCCTCCTCATGTCGGCTGCTCCGAGGTGGAGAAGCGCATCCGCGCCCTGCTTCGCCGCGAGAAGATCGGCGCGATTCTCGTCGAGCCAATCCAGGCGCGCGGCGGTTGTAACATTCCGCCGACGGAATTTCTGCCGTTGCTGCGCACACTTTGCGACAAACACGGCGCGTTGCTCATTCTCGATGAGATTTACACCGGCTTCGGTCGCACGGGCAAATGGTTCGCATGTGAACACAGTGGCGTTGTCCCCGACCTCATCTGCCTCGGCAAAGCGCTCACCGGCGGCTTTCCGCTCTCAGCCTGCGTTGGTCGCGCGGATGTGATGGATGCCGCGTGGCCGCCATCGCAAGGCGAGGCGATTCACACGAGCACGTTCCTCGGCCACCCCGTCGGCTGTGCGATGGCGCTGGCGCAGATTGCGGAAATCCGGCGGTTGAAACTTGTCGAACACAGCGCCCGACTAGGCAAGCGGCTCCTTGATCTGCTCTCAACTCTCAACTCTCAACTCTCAACTCCCCGTTGCCTCGGCCTCATGGCGGGACTGGAACTGCGCCGCGCCGATGGCTCGCCCGCGACGGAGGGAAGTTTGCGCGTGATCAAAGCGATGTTGCATCGCGGCTTTATTTTGTTGCCGGAAGGCGAGCACGGGAATGTCATCAGTTTCACGCCGCCGTTGACGATTACTGAGGCCCAATTGAGGCACACGGTTCGCGAACTCCAAAATATTCTTAACCACGGATGAACACGGATGAACACCGATACGAACGGAACGCGGGCTTCAGCCCGCTTCAAGCTCCGTCGTGCGCTGGCGTTCGCACGTCGAAGCGGACTGAAGTCCGCGCTCCCATCCGTGTTCCTCCGTGTCCATCCGTGGTTGAATTTTTTCCGTCATGAAACTTTCCGAAATGCGCGAGTGGCTGGACAAGCGCGAAATCCAGCTCACGAAATCGCTCGGGCAAAATTTCCTGCACGACGCGCACCAACTACAACGCATCGTTGCGGCGGCGGAATTGACGACGGCGGACAAGGTTTTGGAAATCGGCCCGGGACTGGGGCCGCTGACGGAATTGTTGCTCGCGAAGGCTGGCGAAGTGCTGGCTATCGAGAAGGACAAGCGACTGGTGGCAGTGTTGGAAGAAAGATTTGGTTCTGTGCTCGCCCTCACCCCGGCCCTCTCCCCCGGGGAGAGGGAGAGCGAGGCCAGGCTTCACGTGAATCCGGCGGCGTCCGACTCTGCCCAACGCGGAAGCAAGGAACTCCCTCTCCTTGGGGAGAGGGCTGGGGTGAGGGAGGACATAAATCCGAAGTCCGAAATCCGAAATCCGAAACTTGAACTGCTCCATGACGACGCGCTGGATTTCATCCGCCGCGAACCGCGCGATTGGAGCGATTGGAAACTCGTGGCGAACCTGCCGTATTCCGTGGCCTCGCCCATTCTCGTCGAACTGGCGCAGACTCAGAAACGCCCCGAGCGCATGGTCGTGACGCTGCAACTGGAAGTGGCGATGCGGTTGATGGCCAACGCGGACGATGACGATTACGGCGTGCTCACGTTGCTGATTCAACTCGACTACGAACTGCGCGGCTGGTTCAAGATTCCGTCCACTTGCTTTTTTCCTTCGCCGGATGTGGACTCGGCGTGCGTCACGCTCATGCGGCGAGCCAAACCGTTGCTGACGGAGGAACAGCGCGCACCGTTCGTGAAGATTGTGAAGCGCGCGTTCTCGCAACGGCGGAAGATGATGATGAAATTACTCAAGCAGGACTGGCCGGTGGAAAAACTGACGGCGGCATTTGCCGAGCTGCAAATCTCGCCGCAAGAGCGGGCGGAGAAGTTGAACTTGGGACTGTTCGTCAATCTGACGCGGACATTACTCGGTTCAAAATGAAAAATTATTGCGCAGAGAGCCGGTAATTGGACAATTGCGTAACGCAGTCGATCACCGCTGGATAGACGCGTGTATGGCGCAAGACTTGTGAAACATGAACTTTCTCAGCAGAGCAATACTCGTTGTCTACATGGCTTTGGGTCTTGGCACTAGCGCGTGCATTGACGGTGCCCGCGCTCGTGGGTGGAGTCTCAAAGTCGCCAGCGGGATGTTTTTTGCCCACATCGTGATGGCGAGTGTTGCGTTGATTATCGCGGCCAGTTCAAAGCCTACTCAAGCCGGATATCGCCTTGGCTTCTCTCCGGGCGCATGGCTGTTCGGCGCGGGAGCCAGTTATGCCGTCGGTTTTACGGTGTTTTGGTTTGTAAAATAAAGTAATTCAACTTCGATTTATGAGCTTCGCGCAAAAAATGGTGAGCGGTAAGATAACAAAGACAGTCGCCTGCCCCAAATGTGGTCGCCCGTACGAATACGAAATGAAACGAACCGTCCTGGGTAAATCTTCAAAAACAGCCGCCACCCAAGCAGCAGCGGAATCAGAAGCCGCCGCAGATGCGGATGCAAAACTGAAGGCGTCGCTTGATTCTGATTGTGATTTGGTTTCCTGCCCGTCGTGTGGCGCGATCACAGACGAGATGAAAAAAGAACGGCGGAAGTTTTTCGGGATAACTCTTGCTGGTTTTGGCATCAGCATAGGAGGGTTGTTGTTGATCTACCTTTATTTCGTGTTCTCTCACAGGATTCTTATCGTTGCGGCGGTGTTATGCGGGGTGTGCCTTTTGTTGAGTGTTGTGATGCTGATAATTGGGATCACAAAGAAGTTGGTGCCACGGAAGGGTAAATCGTAGCGGAATGGCTGAAGAAATCTTTGATGTCGTCAATGAGCGCGATGAAGTCGTCGGACTCGCGCCGCGTAAGGAAGTTCACGCACGCGGGTTGTTGCATCGCGCGGTGCATGTGCTCGTGTTCAACGAGTGCGGCAAAATCTTCCTGCAAAAGCGTTCGCTGACGAAGGACAAGTCGCCGGGCTTGTGGGATTCGTCGGCATCCGGTCACGTGGATTCCGGAGAGGATTATGATACTTGCGCGGTGCGTGAGTTGCGCGAGGAGATCGGAATGAGCGTGGCACAAACACCGAAGCGGCTATTCAAGATTGATGCGTGCGCGGAGACAGACGCGGAGTTTGTGTGGGTTTATCGTTGCGAGAGCGAGGGGCCGTTCCAGTTGCATCCCGATGAAATTGACGAAGGCGCGTGGCTCACTCCAGCGAAGGTCTCGCAGTGGATCAAGGAGCGCCCGCAGGATTTTGCGCCGGCGTTTGTGTTTCTTTGGGGGAAGTTTGCAAATTAGGAGCGGTTGCATCTGAGCTGCCGCGTGCCTCGACTGATTCTGAACAGGAGCAAACGGAGGGAACAGAGTCGTCCAGTTTTCTTCCCTCCGTTTCCTCTGTTCGCTCCTGTTCAAATTCTGAAGGCGCTCCGGTTCAACGAATCTTCGAGTCCGCCGGGCGATCCACGAGGTGCAGCAGATTTCCTTCGCAGTCCTTGAAGAACAACACGCGTCCGCCGCCGGCGGCGGGTTTGATCGGGTCAATGAACTTCACGCCGCGCGCTTCGAGTTCCTTGCGCGCCGCTTCGATGGAATCCACGCGCAACGCCATGTGCCGCCAGCCGGCGAGTCCGTTGTCCTCGGTCACGGTGTTCGATCCCGTGGCGGTGTAGATTTCAAACATCGCCACCGAGCCGGGCGGGCGGATGAAGAGCGGCGGTTGATCGCCATTGGGCGCGAGGCACTCCGCACCGAGTTTCTGGATATACCAATCGCGCAACGCGGCGACATCGCGGGCGGGCAGGCCGATGTGTTCGATGGAAAAGTTCATGCAGCTTTTTACACGGCAAGGACGGAAGGCGCACGGATTTTTTCAGAACATTCAACATTCAACTTCCAACACTGAAGGCGGACGGAGACACGCATGCGTTCGGCTCGTTGGAGGTTCGGCGTTGAATGTTTAATGTTGAATGTTTGCCCCACCGTCCGCGCATTTCTTGACGCTGTCCCACCCCTCCGCTACGTTGCGCGAACATGATGAATAAAGACATGAACGCTCAGAATTTCCTCGTCCCGATTGTTGTCGAGCAGACCGGTCGCGGCGAGCGCAGTTGGGACATTTACTCGCGGTTGCTGGTGGACCGGATCATTTTCCTCGGCACGGGCGTAGATGACAACGTCGCGAACATCATCATCGCGCAGTTGCTCTTCCTCCAGATGTCCGACCCGAAGAAGGACGTGCATCTTTACATCAACTCGCCCGGCGGCAGTGTCACGGCGGGTCTCGCGATCTATGACACGATGCAATACCTGACGTGTGACGTGAACACGTATTGCATCGGCCAGGCGGCGAGCATGGGCGCGGTGCTGCTGTGCGCGGGCACGAAAGGCAAGCGCTACGCGTTGCCGAACGCGCGCATCATGATCCATCAGCCGTGGGGCGGCGTGCAGGGCCAGGCCACGGACATCAGCATTCAGGCGAAGGAAATTTTGCGCCTCAAGGATCGGCTCAATGAAATCCTCGCCAAGCACAGCGGCAAGACCGCCGAAAGCGTCGGCAAGGATACCGACCGCGACAATTTCATGTCCGCCGACGAAGCGAAGAATTACGGCCTCGTGGATCACGTTGTGCAATCGCGCCGCGAGATTCCGGGTGGCGACAAGGCTTCCGCCCCAGTTTGAAAAAATCACTGCGATTGGCCTCAAGCCTGCTAGTTTGAAGCTGAGATTGGAAAATTGAAATGGCTCGACCGACGAACATCACGATGTGCAGCTTCTGTGGCAAATCGCACTCAGAAGTGAAGAAGCTCATCGCCGGGCCGGGTGTTTATATCTGCGACAACTGCATCATCCTTTCCAAGAACGTCCTTGATCGCGAACTGGAATTGCAGAACCGCAAGGCGCATCCCAAATTCACCGTGCCGCGCCCGGCGGAGATCAAGCGCAAGCTCGACCTGCATTGCGTCGGCCAGGATCACGCGAAGAAGACGCTGGCGGTGGCGGTTCACAATCACTACAAGCGCATCCAGCAGGAGCAGCACGTCGAGCCGAAGGAAGGGTCTGATGAAGCGCCCAAGCCGCGCCAGCCGCACG
>SCTL01000938.1 GCA_004297495.1 Verrucomicrobiota bacterium | reverse complement strand
TTTTGACAACTGGTGCGGCGGGCGCGCTCTTTCGCCCCGGCCAGCGTGGGCAAGAGCAGAGCGGCGAGAATTGCGATGATGGCGATGACGACGAGCAGTTCGATGAGAGTGAAGGCGCGCCGTGCGCGAAGTGAGGTCCAGACGGAAGTGGTCGTTTTCATTTTGGTTCGCTTACGATAAAAAATTTTTGGGTGGACGAGGCATCCACGTTGGTGGCGCGGACGATGCCGTTGGAAAGCGTCAGCAGGTTCGTGAGTTTCGGCCAGAGGGCGGCGGGCGCGGCGGCGTTGTTGGTGGCGCGAAGTTCCAGGCCGGCGAGCCGGTTGGAATCCACAGCGGCGCCGGTGACGGTGCGGAGCGTGAGATTGAATCTACCCGCGCCCGCCGGCTGCGGCAGATCGAATTTCAAATCCGGCACTGACAGATCATAACGCGCCGCGTAGGCGGTGCTGCGCACGTAAATCTGTCCGTCGCTCAGCGCGAGGCCGTTCCAGCATTTGTTCGTGTCGGTGTGGAAATCGGGGATGGCCTGAAAACGCGCGAGTTCCAGATACGTGTTCGTGCGCGCGGCCACGAGGACGAGATCGCCGCGCTCGGTCAGGCAAACCAGGTTCGTGTCGTTGAGCAAGAGCGTGCTGCGGCCAAAACCGTTCGTGCTCCAGCGCGTCGCTCCGTTCGCCAGATTCACGCAACGCAACTGGCCATCGTCGTTGTCCGGATAGAACAGGCCGAAGAGATGTCCGGCGTAAGCCACGGCGGTGGACCAATGACTGCGTTGCGTGGTGTTCGTCCAGCGCGGCACGGCGACCTGCGTGACGTTGGATTGCACGACCTGCACGGCGTAGGCGCTCATGCTGTAATTGGCCGTGATGAAAACGTAGTTGGAATGGACGACCGGCGAGGCGCCGATGGATGTCGTGTAACCGAACGGATACGGCGATTTCCAGATGAGCGCGCCGTTGGTCGGATTGACCGCGACCAATCCACTCTGCGTTGCCCAGATCAATTCGCGCGTGCCGAGCACATTGGCCACCGTCGGCGTCGCGTGGGTCAGGCCTTCATTCTGCGCGCGCCAGATCAGCGCGCCGTTCGTGGCGTTGAAGGCCATGAGCGACGCGGTTGGGGAATTGGCGTTCACATAGACCAGCCCGTTCTCAATCACCGGTGAGGCGGCGTTTTGCCAGCCGATGACGTCGCCGCCGAAACCGGCTACGAGATTCGTGCTCCAGATGATGGCGCCGTTGGTGGCGTTCAGCCGGTAAAGTTGGAGATACGAACTGAGCACATAGACCGAACCACCCCACAGCGCCGGCGTGCTGCGCGGGCCGTCGTCGGTCGTGCCTACGCCGCCATCGGGGTAAAGAAACGGTTGGGAATCCACTGCCGTCGCCCAGAGCAACGCGCCGTTGGTCGCGCTCAAGGCGAGGCAATACTCCGTGTCAGGCAGTCCCTCGATATCGCCGTCCGTGTCCGCAGCCGCTTGCGTGAACACGCGCCCGCCGCCGACCGTGAGGCTTGTCAGGCCATTCGTCAGGCAGACCGTCCAAATGGGATTGGTGACCGAGCCGGACCAGTTCTTGTTGATGCGTTCGGTGGAAACGGCGTCATGTGTCGGGCCGCGATACTGCGGCCAATCCGCGGCGGGCAGGGACAGCGTCAGGAGACCGACGCAGGCAACGGCGCACGG
>SCTL01000937.1 GCA_004297495.1 Verrucomicrobiota bacterium | reverse complement strand
AGCCACTTCAAGGGCCGCGGCATGGACTTCGAGGACCTCCGCGAATACATGCCCGGCGACGACGTGCGCGCCATTGATTGGAACGTGACCAATCGCATGGGCCGCCCGTTTGTGAAACGCTTTCGCGAGGAACGCGAACTCGCCGCCGTGCTCGCGGTGGACGTTTCCGCGTCGTCGCTGTTCGGCTCGGGTGAGAAAACCAAACGCGAGTTCGCCGCCGAAGTCGCCGCCACGCTCGCTATCTCCGCCGCGCGCAATGGTGACAAAGTCGCGCTGCTGCTCTTCACCGACGAAGTGGAGTTGTTTCTTCCGGCGCGCAAAGGCCGGCGACACATCCTGCGCCTCGTCCGCGAAATGCTCGCGTGCGAACCGAAGAATCGGGGCACCAACATCCCGGCGGCGCTGACATTCTTGAACCACGTCGTCCGCCGCCGTGCGATTGTTTTTCTGCTCACAGATTTTTTGCACAGCTTCAAAAGCCCCTCACCCGGCTTCGCCACCCTCTCCCCATCCGATGGGGAGAGGGACGGGGTGAGGGGTTCGCGCGACGTCATCCAGGAACTCGGCCTCACGAACACGAAGCACGATCTCGTCTGCCTGCACCTGCACGATCCACGCGAGAGCACGTTGCCCGATGCCGGCTTGCTCACCATCGAAGACGCCGAGACTGGCGAACTGCTTGAACTGGATTCAACGCGATCTTCCGTGCGTGATCGTTTCAGCCAAACGAACGATGAACGCCTCGCCGAACTGGACCGCCAGTTCAACCGCACCGGCGTGGACACGCTGCGACTCAGCACCGCCGAATCGTTCGCGCCAAAGCTCCAAAGGTTTTTTGAAATCCGTCGCGGCAGGAGGCGCGGATGAACGCCAGAAGTCAGAGGCCAGAGGTCAGAGGTCAGAGCGCTGCTGTTTGGCTATCGGTCTTGCTCACGTTCAAAGCCGTTGCCCAAGTTACCAACGACATTCCGCCGCTCATCCCGGCCTATCCCGAAATCCCGCCGACGTTTTGGGAACAGCACGGCAGCGCAATCATTCTGGCAAGCCTCGCGACGCTGCTTGTGATGGGAATCATCATCTGGTTGTTGCTCAGACCGAAACCGGTCGTTGTGCTTCCACCGGAAGTTCAAGCGCGCCAAGCACTGGAACTGTTGCGCCAACAGAACGAAGATGGAAACGTGTTGAGCGAAGTTTCACAAGTCTTGCGCCGCTATCTCGTGGCCGCATTTGAAATGTCGCCCGACGAACTCACGACTTCCGAGTTTTGTCACGCGTTGCAACAGAGCGAAAGGATTGGCGATGAACTTACAGCAGCCGTTTCAGATTTTCTACGCCGTTGCGACGAATGGAAGTTTTCTCCGGCGACCATGCCCGTTCCACTAGGCGCGGCAACGCAGGCGCTCGCACTCGTCGAGTTAAGCGAAGCGCGGCGCGTGCACTTGCGACAACTCGTCGAGGCGCAATCGAAGCCTGAATCCGCCTCCCCCGCATGAACGACAGCTTCGAGTTTCAATATCCGTGGCTGCTGGCGTTGCTGGCCTTGTTGCCGGTCTATGCGTTTCTGCTCGGCAAGTCCGGCAAACTTTCCGCGTTGAAATTTTCCAGCGCCGACATCGCGCGCGCGGCGGGCGCGCAGGCCAAGTCCGCTGCCGGACGCTTACTGCTGTTCCTGCGCCTGCTCGCTGTCGCGCTCGGCATCGTGGCGCTGGCGGGGCCGCGCTTGGCCGAGTACCGCTCGGAGACGGAGACTGCCGCGCTCGACATCATGCTCGCGCTCGATCTTTCGTGGAGCATGATGGCCGTGGACATGGGCAAGCCGTCCGAGAAAGTCACGCGCTTCGACATCGCGAGCGGTGTTCTGCAGGATTTCGTTCGCCAGCGGCCCAACGACCGGCTCGGCCTCGTGGTGTTTTCCGCCGTGCCATATCTCGCGAGTCCGCTCACGCTCAATCACGACTGGCTCATCGAAAACATGCGCCGACTGCACATCGGCATCCTGCCTGAACTCGGCACGGCCATTGGCGACGCCATCGCGATGTCGGCCAAGCGCCTGAAAGATTCGCCCAACGCCCGGAGTCGCGTCGTCATTCTGCTCACGGACGGCGATAACAACAAAGGCGAGATTGATCCGCTGCCCGCCGCCCAACTCGCCGCGTCGCTCGGCGCGCGCGTCTATACCATCGGCATCGGCATCGAGCAGCCGTGCCATCTGCCGAAGTTCGATCCGACGACCGGCAAGTTGCAGTTGGACGCGAACGGCAACGTCATCCCCACGCTCATGCTGCAACCGGCGAATTATTCCGTGCTGGAAAAAATTGCCATGCTGTCTCGCGCCGGATTTTTTCGCGCTACGAACCGGCGCGAGTTGGAGAGCATCTACGCCTTGATTGATCGGCTGGAAAAATCCGAAGTGAAACTGCGCCGGCTGGCGAGTTACAAACCGCTCTTCCAATGGCCGCTGCTCGCCGCGTTCGGTTTGCTGGCGGTGGAATTGGTTTTGAGCAACACGCGCTATCGGAGAGTGCCATGAGGAATTTACGATTGATGATTTACGCTTTACGATTTCAAAAATGCCGGGCGCTGGCTGGTGTGATCAATCATCAATCGTAAATCATAAATGAATTCGCCGTGAGCTTCGCCCACCCACATTTTGAAGAACCGCGCTGGCTCTGGCTGGCAGTTGCCGGACCCGTGCTGCTGGTGTTGTTGCAGCGCTACGCGGCGGCGGCGCGGCGGCGGCAACTGGCGCGTGTGGCGTCGGAACATTTTCTGGCAACGCTCACGGAATCGCACAGCCGCGCGCGGAGGGCGTTTAAGAATTGTCTGCTTGCGCTGGCCGTCGCGTGCATTGGACTCGCATTGGCGCGACCGCAATGGGGCGAGATCGAAACCAAATCGGACTGGAGCGGCGAGGACGTCATTTTCGCGCTCGACTGTTCGCAGAGCATGATGGCGACGGATGTTTTGCCGAATCGTTTGCAGCGCGCGAAGCTGGCGGTACTGGATTTCACGCGTCGCCAGGCGCACGGGCGCGCGGGCCTGGTGGCGTTCGCGGGCAGCGCGTTTCTGCAATGCCCGCTGACGTTTGATCGCGATGCCTTCGAGGACGCGTTGCAATCCGTGGACGCGAAAACGATCAGTCTCGCCGGTACGGACATTGGGAAGGCCCTGCGCGAAGCGGACAAGGCGATGGAGAAAAAGAGCCGGCGCAAAGTCGTGGTGCTGCTCACGGACGGAGAGGATTTGGAAAAGGGCGGCGTGATCACGGCGCAATCGCTCGCGACGAATGGCGTGACAGTGTTCGCCATCGGCGTGGGCACGGCGGCGGGCAGTGAGATCAAGGTGCTGGGCGCGACGGGCCAGCCCGAGTTGTTGCGCGACACGAAGGGTGAAGTAGTGCGCAGCCGGCTGGACGAGGAAACTCTGCGGAACATCGCGCGCGCGACCGGGGGCGAGTATTTTCCGCTGGGGCGCGTGGGTGAAGGCTTGATGAAAGTTTCTCGCGCTTTGGAGTCGCGGCAGAACGCGCTGGCCGTGACAAAGACGCGTGCCTTGGGTGTGGAAAGGTTTCACGTCTTCGTTGCCGCTATGCTTCTCTTGTTGGTGGGAGAATCGTTGATCGGGACGCGGCGGCGTCTGCCCGGGAGCGCAGGTGTTCGCGGAGACGCTGTGCTTGCGACGTTGCTGCTGGCGGCATTCACTTCTTCGGCAATGGCGACGAATGAATCCTCCAACTCACCGGCGCCCGCTCTCGCTCCGCCGTCGCCACCAAAAACTGCGCGCGGACTATTTAATGCAGGCACACGCTTGCTCGCGGAGAAGAAATTCACTGACGCGGAGAATTTTTTCCAGGCGTCGCTGGCGAAACAGGAAACGGAGTTTCAACCGGCGGCCTTGTTCAATCTCGGCCACGTGCGGTTCGCGCAGGGCGCGGAGGAATTGAAAAAAGCCGGGTCGCCCAAAGCCACCGAACAGCAGATGCGGAGCGCCGTGGAGACGGGTTCACGCGCGGCACAACTGGCCGAGGCGTCGCTGGCGGGCACGAACGTGGATCAAATGGTGCAGGCTTATCTGGCGGGTCGCGGCGCGCGCAAGGAAGT
This sequence comes from Verrucomicrobiota bacterium, assembly GCA_004297495.1. Classification (GTDB taxonomy): domain Bacteria; phylum Verrucomicrobiota; class Verrucomicrobiia; order Limisphaerales; family JADLHS01; genus SCTL01. The sequence continues at coordinate 711 of SCTL01000937.1, read as the reverse complement.
CCGCGCGGCGGGGGAGGCGTATCGGCGCGCGATGGAACTTTACGGCGCGACGTTGCGCAAGTGGCAGCGGTCGCTCGGCGATTTCCGCAGCGCGGCGGAGTTGAATCCGGCGGACACGAACGCGACGCACAACGCGGAGATCGTGGAGCGGCACATCGCGAAGTTGATTGATAGCATCCGGCAGTTGCAGCAGGCGATGATGCCGATGATGGGCGGTCGCTCGCGCTTGAGCGAGGCGATGAAGCAACTCAAGGGAAAAATTCCCGCCGAGAAAATGCCGCCGGGCGCGCCGGGCGACGACGAAGATGATGACGTGCCGCTGGACGGATTGCGCGGATTGCAGGAAGGGCCGTCGAAGGAAGGGCGCGAGATGGAGTTGATGCTTTCGCCCGAGGAAGCGGGGCGGTTGCTGGACGGCTTGCGCGGGGGTGCGGGCAAGCGCCTGCCGTTTGGCGACAGCGAAGGCGGGCCGGATGAGAAGGGGCGCGAGCGGAAGATGAAGCGGCTGCCGTGGTGATTCTTTTTATGAGACGATTTGCAGAAACGGAGAAACGGAGAAACGGAGAAACGGAGATTGCGCGTTTCGCCGATTCTCCGATTCGCCGATTCGCCGTCTCATTGGCGATCTTCGCCGCAATCATTCATGCCGTCGCGCAGCCTGCGCCGCCACCGGAGACGAACGCGCTCGTGCAGTTGATGCTTTCGCAGCCG
>SCTL01000936.1 GCA_004297495.1 Verrucomicrobiota bacterium | reverse complement strand
CGCAGCGAATCGGCGCTGAGATATTTGCGGATTTCTTCGAGCGAATGGTTCGCGGCCATCAGCTTGTTGCGGTCGGGGAAATCAATGCCATAGACGCACGGGTGCATGTGCGGCGGGCAACTGACCATCACGTGAACTTCCTTCGCGCCGGCTTCCTTGAGATTGTTCACGCGCGCTTTGCAGGTCGTGCCGCGCACGATGGAATCATCCACCACCACCACGCGTTTGCCTTTCACGAGATCGCCGATGAGATTCAACTTCACGCGCACGTTGAAGTCGCGAATGAGTTGTGACGGCTGAAGGAAACTGCGCCCGATGTAATGATTGCGCACGAACGCCATCTCGTAGGGAATGTTCGATTCCATCGAGTAACCGAGCGCGGCGGAATTGCCGCTGTCGGGCACGGGAATCACCACGTCGGCGTCCACGAGATGTTCGCGCGCGAGCTGGCGGCCCATCTCGACGCGCGTGCGATAGACGTTGCGCCCGGCGATCGTGCTGTCGGGCCGCGCGAAATAGACGTATTCAAAAATGCAGAACGCGCGCTGCTTGTGATTGGGAAATGGCTTGAGGCTCGTCAGTCCGTCCTTGTTGATGATGACGATTTCGCCCGGTTCGATGTCGCGCACGAATTTCGCGTGGATCAAATCCAGCGCGCAGGTTTCGCTGGAAAGCACCCAGCCATCGCCGAGCTTGCCGAGACTGAGCGGGCGGAAACCGTTCGGGTCGCGCACGCCGATGAGTTCGTGCTCGGTCATGACGACGAGCGAATACGCGCCTTCGATCCGGCGGATGGCGTTGATGAGATGATTCGCGCCGTTGCCGACGCTGGGTTGCGCGAGCAGATGGACGATGATTTCGCTGTCCACCGTGGTCTGGAAGATCGAGCCGCGGGCTTCGAGTTCGTCGCGGAGCTGCGAGGCGTTGGTGAGGTTGCCGTTGTGCGCCACGGCGATCTGGCCGCGCGCGCAATCGGCGGTCAGCGGCTGGGCGTTGAGCAAATTGGACGAGCCGGTCGTGGAGTAACGCGTGTGGCCCACGGCCATGTGGCCGACGAGATTGTGGAGCACGTCGCCATCGAAGACTTGCGAGACCAGGCCCATGCCGACGTGCTTCTGGAAATTCCGCCCGTCGCTCGTGACGATGCCAGCGCTCTCCTGCCCGCGATGTTGCAGGGCGAACAAGCCGTAATAAGTCAACTCGGCGGCGTTCGGATGACCGAACACGCCGAACACTCCGCAATAATGCTTTGGGTAATCTTGCATCGCGCCCGCGGATGATATTCCAACAGTTCCAGCGAGCGCGGGCAAGCTTCAAAGACAATCAACGGCCACTCGGGGCGCTTCTCGTTCTTGTAAAGTAAGCCAAGAGCAACAGTACGCAGTCCCGAAAGGGACTTTTGAGAATAGCCCGGCGTTTCAACGTCGGGAACACCATCGCCGTCGCGCAAGTCCCGAAGGGACGACTGCCCCGGTGGCCACGCAGCCATCAACCGTCCCTTCGGGACTTGTTCTGCTTGCCCACATTCCCCGGCATTGAAATACCGGGCTATTCTCAAATGTTCCTTCGGAACATTACCCGGCTATCCCGCGCCGAAATTGAAATTTCCCGCACCTTCGCAGCAGCAGTCGAGCATTCTTCAGCGCAAAAGTGCCGTTATCATCCGTCCGCTCCCCAGTTCAAGCTTGTGTGAAGTCGCTTCCGCGTTAATCTCTTTTTAGATTTATGGCACAAGGCCTGCAACTTTCGCAACGGCTGACGCAATCACTGGTGCTCGCACCGCAATTGCAACAGTCGCTGGCGTTGTTGCAGGCGCCGACGCTGGAATTGAAAGCCCTCGTCGAGCAGGAGTTGCAGCAGAATCCCGTCTTGGAAGAAGTCGCCACGCCCGAACCCGAGATGCGCGAGACGCGCGACGACGACGGCCCGGCGGATGCACCCGATCTGGCCGAGCCGCCGGCGGACATGAATTTCGATCCCACGGTCGAGAAGCCCGGCGACGCGCCGGTGGATGATTTTCAGGCGGAGTTCGAGAAGCTGGTGCAGATGGACCAGGAATGGCGCGATCATTTCTCACAAACGAATTTGCCGATGCGCGCCTCGGGTGAGGAGGACGAGAAGCGCCAGTTCATGTTCGACTCGCTCGTGGCCGCCACCTCGCTCGCGGAACGGTTGCTCGAACAGGTGCGCGAATCGGATTTGCCGGAGGCGGATTATCCCATCGCGGAAGTCATCATCGGCAACATAGACGATTACGGCTACGTCAAGGCGACCGTGGAGGAAATCAGCACCGCTGCAAACGTACCGCCGGACAAAATCCTGCAAGTGCTGAAAGTCATCCAGACGTTCGAGCCGGCGGGCGTGGGCGCGCGGGACTTGCGCGAATGTCTGATGGTCCAACTCGAACGCGAAGGCGGGCAGGAAAGTCTCGAATACGAAATCGTCCGCGATCACATGGACGCGCTGGGCAAACGCCGCGTGCCGGACATTGCGCGCGGGACGGATGCCAGCGTGGAGGAAGTGCAGGAAGCCATGGGCCGCATTGCGCGGCTCGAACCGCGCCCCGGTCGCGCCTTTCTGCCCGACAATCAGCAATACGTTTTGCCGGAAGTTTTCGTGGTGCGCTCGGGCGACGATTTCACCGTCAGCACCAACAACGAACATATTCCGCACCTGCGCATCAGCAACGTCTATAAAGACCTCATGTCCGGCGGCGACAAGGATGCGGAAGTGAAGAATTACATTCGCGAAAAAATCCGCGCTGGAAAATTTCTGATCAAGAGTCTGCACCAGCGGCAGGCGACCATCGGGAACATCGCGCGGGAGATCGTAAAACGGCAGCGCGAGTTCATGGACAAGGGCGTGGCGCATCTCAAGCCGCTCACGATGGCGGTGATTGCCGACGTGGTGGGCGTGCATGAGACCACGGTGAGCCGCGCGGTGTCCGGCAAATACATGGAGACGCCGCAGGGCATCTTCGAGATGAAATACTTTTTCACCGCCGGCCTGCAAAGCGACAACGGCGAGACGGTCTCCAACCGCAGCGTGAAGGACATGATCGCGGATATTTTCTCCAAGGAAGAGCCGGCCAAGCCGCTCTCCGACCAGGAAGTGGTGGCCATGCTCAAGGCCAAAGGCATCGTCATCGCCCGCCGCACCGTCGCCAAGTACCGCTCCGAGTTGAACATCCTGCCGTCGAATCTACGGAAGGTGTATTGACTTACCTCACAACTCGATGGCTCAGCTTCTCTTCGCTGACTTCATCGCGGCTTTGGTCCTCAGACCGGGGCGCTGTCAGTTGCCGCGGGTGGATTTCGCCGCTCCCTTGCGTTGCACATCATTCATGGCCGCGCCACTGACGGTGGTGACATTCGAAGGAACGTTGTTGGTCGTGCCATTGTCATCCACCCACACGCGCCGACCGATGATGCTGCCGGTCTCAGGCGGGAGCGTCACGTAATGGCCCTTGCGCGCGGCGGTGTCCGCCGGCTGGCTGGCACAACCCCACAGCAACATCGTGAGGGAGGCGAGAGTGAGAAGCGGGAGATGTTTGGTTTTCATACTAGCGGTGACTGCGTGATTTCATCGCGGCCTTGGTGGCAGCTTGCAATTCATCCAGTTCGTAGCGCAGTTCCTCCTTCGTCTTCCGGTCCATGCGGTCAATGAAGAGGATGCCGTTGAGATGATCCGTCTCGTGCTGCACCGCGCGGGCGAGCAGGCCGCCGCAGCGGAATTGAATCAGCTTGCCGTGCTGGTCGAGCGCCTTCACGTCCACGGTCTCGGGCCGCGTGATGTCGCCGAAGATTTCCGGAAAGCTCAGGCAACCTTCCGGCCCGGCCACCGACGCGCCCACGGGCGTGATTTCGGGATTGATCAACGCCAGCGGCATGAACGCGTCCACGTCCGCCGGCTTGCCGTCGAGTTCGAGCGTCGAGGGCCGGTCCTTCACGCCGCGCACGTCAATCACCGTGATCTGTTTCGCAACGGCGACCTGTTGCGCGGCGAGGCCGACGCCTTTGTTCGCATACATCGTCTCGAACAGGTCGGCGACGAGTTTGCGGGTTTCAGCGTTGACGGATTCGACACGCGCGCCTTTCGCTCGCAACGTGGGATGGCCGTATTTGACAACTTCCAAAATCATTTCGTCGGCCAGTTATTGAGCAATGAAACCAAGTCCGGCATGGTAGGACTTTTCGCCGTGCGAACATAGAAGCCGCTCGTCGTCACGCCGGTCAGGACGCTGCACGCGTTGTCGAAGCCGAGCAACTTGGCGAGACAGAAGCCGGCGTTGAAATGATCGCCCGCGCCGGTGGTGATGAGAGGTTTGGGCGTGAACGGGCCTTCGACGATGGCCGGCCCCGCCGCGCTCACGGCCAGCGCAAAGTGAGTCGGGTGAATGACGATGGTGTTCACCGGAACCTTCGCGCGAATCTGCGCGCCGATCATGGCGAGTCCTTCCGGAGTGCGATTCACCGTGTCGAGTCCGAGCACGCCGCCGATTTCGTAAGCTTCCTTTTCGTTCAGCCCAAGGATGACGTCGAAGTATTGCTCGAAGGCGGTGATGAGTTTCAGCGCCGCGGCGATGTCCTCGCGTGTGCGTTTCTCGGGATCGGCGAGATCGAAGAACAGCGTGCGGCGGTCGCCGTTGAGTTTCGGGCAAATCTCCTTGAGCGTCGCGGCCCAGATTTCGCTCATGCCGTTGAGCATGGTCCAGTTGACGAAGCCGACGAAATTCGCGCCGGAAATTTTCGCGGCGAAGTTGTCGAGACCGAAACGGTCTTTGATGTTCTGCCAGTTGACCTGCTTGAGCGCGGAATGTTTGCCGAGCATGACCTTGCCGTCCTCGAATTCGACGGCGTCGGTGTAGCCGGGTTCGGCGAGGGAGAAAACTTCCGCGCGCTTGGTGAACTCAGCGAAGATGGGATGGATGTTCGGGTAGCCGAGATTGCCGAGGTAGCTGACCGACAAACCAAAGTTCGCGAGGGCGTTCGCCATGATCGGGCCGTTGCCGCCGAGCTTGGTGAGTTGGTTGACGAATTCGATGTTCGTGCTTTTGCCGGCGGCGGCTTTGATACGCTCGGCCCACTGCGACATCTGGGTGAGGCGCTGATATTTCTCCGCGCTCTCGCGCTTGTCCACGACGTGAAAAATTTCGTCCACGAAACCGTCGAGGCCGACGAAGGCGCGTAACCGGGCGGCGCGCGGCACCGCGGATTGCAATTGGCTGGCGCACCGTTGGCGCAATTCAGGAGTGTTCATCGCTGGGGGATTGGGAAAAGAGTTCAGTCGGCGGTGACGCCAAGCATTTGCAGCACGCGTTCGAGTTCGTCATCGCTGAAGAAGGAAATTTCCACCGCGCCTTTGCCCTGCTTGTAACGAAGCTGGACTTTCGTGCCGAGTTTTTCGCGGATACGGTTTTCGAGATCGGCAACGTGCGCGTCAGTCGTGGGCGGAAGAGTCGCGCCGGGTTTGGCGGGTTTGATTCCGCGCTCGCCGATTTTGGCGACGAGGCCCTCGGCCTGCCGAACATTGAGTGCTTCCTTGATGACGCGTTCGGCGGCAAGTTCCTGCTGCTTCGCGTCGGCGAGACCGAGAATGACTTTGGCGTGTCCGACGGAGAGCCGGCCATCGCGCAAGTAACCGTGAATGATGGCGGGGAGTTTGAGCAGGCGCAGCGCGTTGGCGACGACCGCGCGGCTCTTGCCGACTTTGAGCGCGGCCTCTTCCTGCGTGAGCTGAAACTGGCCGATGAGTTGCGCGTAGCCCTGCGCTTCTTCGATGGGATTGAGATTCTCGCGCTGGAGGTTTTCGATCAGCGCCATCTCGAGCACTGCGCGATCATCGGCTTCGCGCACGATGACGGGAATTTCCGCCAGCCCGATGAGTTGCGAGGCGCGCCAGCGACGTTCGCCGGCGATGAGTTCAAAGTGATCGCCTTGCTGGCGCACAATCAGAGGCTGAACGATGCCCTGTTCCTTGATTGAGTCGGCGAGTTCGCGCAACGATTCGGGTGGAAAATCTTTTCGCGGTTGAAAGGGACACGGTTGCACCTGGCTCGTGGGCACGCGGCGGATTTGGTCGCGCGTCGGAACGGGAGGAGCCGCCACCACCGTTGCAGTGATCGGCGGCGGAGTCGCGCCGGGCGCAGCGGGCGGAGCGGGCGCGGGCACGACGGGCTTGGCGATGACCGGCGTGCCGCCGAGCAGCGCACCGAGTCCGCGTCCCAATGCTGGTTTTGCCATGCACTCAAAGTGGGGAAGTGAACGAGGGTTTTCAAGAGATTAGTCCAAATCAAAGTCCCAGGCCTTAAGTCTCAAGTCCAAAGTCCAGTGTCGCTCCGCTCCGGGCCGCGCGACATTAGACTTTAGACTTTGGACCCGGGACTTTATTTTCCGTGCGTGAGCAAAAAAAGTCCGCACATCGCCACGCGCATCGAATCATTCGTTGGTCAGGATTTGGATGCGCACTATCTGGGCTACTTCGATTGTTTCAACCGCCAGTTGTTTTACGAAGCGCATGATGTATTGGAGGAACTCTGGCTGGCGGATCGGCGCGGGGCGGACGGAGATTTCTACAAGGCCCTGATTCAACTGGCGGGCGCATTCGTGCATTTACAGAAATCGCGTCCGGGCCCGGCGACGGCGCTGTTCAACTTGTCGGAAAAATATCTCGGGCGTTATCCGGCGTTGCATCATCGGCTCGATTTGGCGGAGGTTCGTGCTTTGATCGCCGCATGGCGTGAGCGAATTGCCGCGAGCCAAGCCCAACAATTTCTCAAGACGTTGCCACCGAAACTCGCGCTGCGCAGCACGCGCTGAAAAATCACGTCGGATGTTGACCCGAGTCACATCTGCGGGTTTTGTTGGTAAATTGTGAATAAGTTCCCGGCCCGCCATGTTGACTTTCCCCGAGAGCGGTCGCAGTGTTGTCTTACCCAGCAGATTACCAGAACTGAGTAGAGAAGAGCGGAGTTTTTTTGTATGAAACAGTTGTACCTTCGTGCGGTGGGAGCCGCACTGATCCTGACGATCTCCACGTCGAGCTACCATGCTTTTTGCCAGCCGACCAGCGGCAAAATCTTGGTGCAAAATGTCACCGGTAACGCCTCGTACACCACCGACGGAAAGGATTGGTTGACGTTGCAACCCAACACGCTGCTTGAGCGTGGCGCGACCATCAAGACCGGCGCGAACGGCGTGACCGACCTCTTGCTTCAATACAATGGATCGGTGCTGCGACTCGTGCCGAATTCTTCCTTGAACCTCGCCAAGTTGAATCGCGAAAAGGCCGGCGAAGACACGATCACGGAAACCAGTCTGCAACTGACCGCCGGCTCACTCGTCGGTTCGCAACGCAAGCTCGCGGCGCCGTCTCGTTTGGACATCGTCATTCCCGGCGGCGTGGCGACCATTGTCGGCACGGAATACGTTGTGCGCGCCGATGGTGCGGTGTCGGTCCTCAGCGGTTCCGTGACCGTGAACTACAACCTTCCGGGCAACAAAGGCGATGTGAAAGTCACCATCCCGGCGGGGTACACCTTCGATCCCTCAACCGGCCAAGTGGTGCCAACCACACCCGCTTATTTGCAAAACGTGATCGCGGACATCAACACCGTCCGCAACAACGCGCGCGTCTTCAAAGCCGGCGGTGCAACCATCGTCATCAAGCCAGAGGGCGAAATCTCGCCTACCAAACCGAAGGGAAACAACGGAGTGGGCAATGGCATTGATCCCCAACCACCCGGCAACCCGCCGATCAACGACGGCCCCGGCACCGGCCCCGGCAATCCCGGCAACAAAGGCGGCGCGAATTCCCGCAACCGGAACGTTCAGCCGAACTGAGCCAGCCAGAATCTTTCAAACGCCCGGACGAACTCCGGGCGTTCTTTTTTGCGGTAATGCAGCAGGCTTGTTCACGAGACTCCATTGCATTGGCAAGCGTTCACGGGCCCAGCCAGTTGCCGACATTGAGTAAAACCAGCATTGGCGATGTCTCTCTCCGATGTGAACGGGGAAATCTCAACTTGTTTCAATCCGGCCGGTCGCGTATCTAATCCGCCATTGCGCCAAGCATGAACAGCACTCTCATCGTCATGCCCACCTACAATGAGCGGGAAAACCTCCCGCTCATGGCGCAACGGCTTCTCAATCTCCCCGTCAAGGTGGACCTGCTGGTCGTGGACGACAATTCCCCCGACGGCACCGGCAAACTCGCCGATGAACTCGCCGCGAAGCATCCCGAGATTCACGTCCTGCATCGCCAGGAAAAAAACGGCCTCGGTCGCGCCTACATCGCCGGGTTCAAATGGGCGGTAGAGCACGGCTACGAATTTGTCTTCGAGATGGACGGTGATTTTTCGCACAACCCGGACGACGTGCCCGCGTTCCTCGACGCCGCGAAAGCCGCCGACCTCGTGCTCGGCTCGCGCTACATCAACGGCATCCGCATCATCAACTGGCCGCTCAGCCGGCTGATGTTGAGCAAGAGCGCCGCGAAATACGTGCAATGGATCACCGGCATGCCGTTCACCGATCCCACCGGCGGCTACAAATGTTTTCGCCGACGCGCGCTCCAGGCCATTAACCTCGATGAAGTGCGCTCCAACGGTTACAGCTTCCAGATCGAGATGACGCACAAGCTCTGGCGGCAAGGCTACCAGGTCGTCGAGACGCCGATCATTTTCACCGAACGGCTGATGGGCCATTCGAAGATGTCCGGCCACATCGTGCGCGAAGCGTTGATCATGGTGTGGCGGCTGTGGTTGCAGAATGGGTGCCGGCGGAAGCCGAGGCAAAGCGCTCCAACTCCGCGCTGACAAAAAGGCTTCTGCGCGCCTTGGTGTCTCGGCCGTGGAATCCAGCAGAGCCCAACATTCCGCGGTGAATTCATGATTTTCGTAGCGCAGCTCCCTGCCTTACGATTTATTCATCAATCTTCGCCCAGGCCATTGACGGCTCGGAAATCAAGACTAGGGTCATGGTGGCTGGTGTGGGCGTGAGTGTTAGTTGACAGTGTCAGTGGACCGTAAGTCAGTGATAGTGATCAGTTGGTAGATACGCGCACGCCAGCC
>SCTL01000935.1 GCA_004297495.1 Verrucomicrobiota bacterium | reverse complement strand
CACGCGCGGGCCGCGAGCCGTCTGGATGGCGTATTGTTCTTCCTGCGGACCGTGCGGCACCGCGAAACCATCGCAGTTTTTATCCGGCGACGGTTTGCCGTCAATGAGCAGCATGTAGTGATGCGTCTTGTTGCCGGGGATGTGGTGGACCGTGGCGTGCCAGGAATCCAGTTTGCCATCACGATGCAACGGCACGCGCTGCCAGTGGGTGCAACTGCCCACAATTTCCACCGACCGCGGCTCGGCGGTCTGGCCTTCCGGCAACCGCCAGCGAAAAACCTTCGAGTAGGTCTGCCCGCCACCGCCGCCGCTCGAACGTCCAAACGCGGACGGGGTCGTTGTCGGCTCCGCAAAAGTCGGGGTGCTTCGCTGGGGCGTCTTGCGGCCCAACATCGAGTTCAACGCATTCAACATAGTGTCAGTCGCGCGAAAGTAGTTCAGACTTTCACTCGAAAGCAACAGAAAGTAAAAAATTGTGAATAGATTTTTTGCGGACTTGACGGGGACTGCGCCCGGTTCGCGAATTCGTCCGCGAAAATCTTCCGGATTCCATTTCGCCCCTGCGCACCCGGTTGCGCCCTCGGAACAAAATCCCGCACCTCCAGTTTTGAATCAAATCGTCCCGCAGCGCATTGTCTTGACGGAGAGACAACGACATGCGGAAGAAGATTCTCATCGTGGACGACGACATCCTGCTCCACCGGCTGATGCGGCATCAACTGGAGCAGGAGGGTTTCATTTCCTTGCACGCGATCAACGGGCGCGAGGCGCTGAATCTCGCGTTCGCGCACCAACCCGACGCCATCGTCCTCGACATCGTGATGGAGGGGTTGGACGGAATCTCCGTGCTGCGCGAACTCCGGCGCAACCTGCTGACGCACGACACGCCCATCCTCATGATCACGTCCAGCACGCTGGAGATCGCGCGCAAGGAAGCCGCCCTGCACGGGGTGCAACAATTTCTCGTCAAGCCGTTCGGCCCCGCGCAACTGGCCCGACACATTCGCAACGCGCTGTCACCGGCTGACGCGCCCGCACCGCAAGCCCGCTGAACTGTTTCCACGCTTCCACGCCGCCAGCGTGCCGGCTAGAATTCGCGCACATGGATTTGCATTTCAAGAAGACGGGGCACGGTGCGCCGTTGATTCTCCTGCATGGGTTGTTGGGCTCGCTCGACAATCTGGCGGCGTTTGCCGAAGTCGCCGCCGCGCATTTCACGGTTTATTCCGTGGACCAGCGCAACCACGGACTCTCGCCGCACGCGGAGGAAATGAATTATGAATCGATGGCTGACGATCTGGCGCGCTTTGCCGATTCGCACGCGCTCGCGCAAACATTCGTTCTCGGCCACTCCATGGGCGGCAAGACCGCCATGCAATTCGCGCTCAGCTTTCCCGCACGCGTCGCCAAGCTCGTCGTGGTGGATATTGCGCCGCGCGCGTATTCACCCCGTCACACGGAGATTTTTGAAGCGCTGCTCGCGCTCGATCTAAATTTCATCCGCTCGCGAACCGAAGCGGAAAACGAATTGGCGAAGAAAATTCCCAATCCCATCGTGCGCCGTTTTCTGCTCAAGAATCTGGCCGGCTCGGAAGCCGGCGGGCTGCGCTGGAAAAGCAACGTGCCCGGCATCAGCAAAAACTATCCGCAGCTCTACGACGCAATTCCGGGCGGGCCAAGCTTCGCCAACCCCGCGCTCTTCGTCGCCGGCGGCAAATCTCATCACCTCCTGGAATCTGACCTGCCGCAGATCAGGGAAATATTTCCGCTCGCCGAGTTTCAGACCCTTCCCAACGCCAGCCATTGGGTTCACGCCGACGCGCCCGCGGAGTTTGCGAAAATCGTTTTGGAATTTCTCCGGCGCTGACCACCGCTACGGCTTGTCGTACTCGCCGAGGTTGCGAATCCAGATGTTGCGGAAGCGCATGGGATTGCCGTGATCCTGCAACTCGATCGGTCCGCGTGAACTGTAAGGCTTGTAACTCGCCGCCTCGCGATGCCTGGTTTCGCCGAGATACTCCTTCTTGTTGTGGATGACGACGCCGTTCTGCAACACCGTGATGCTCGCCGGCTTCGTGAGTTTTTTATTTTCATCCCAGTGCGGCGCTTCAAAGATGATGTCGTAGCTCTGCCACTCGCCCGGCTTCTTGCACACGTTGACCAGTGGCGGCCATTGACCGTAAAGCGCGCCGCACTGGCCGTCCGGATAAGTGAGGTTGTCGTACGTGTCGAGTACCTGAAGTTCGTAAATGCCGTGCATGAACACGCCGCTGTTGCCGCGGCCCTGGCTGTTGCCCACCACTTTTTCCGGCGTCGCGAACTCGATGTGCAATTGAAAATCACCGAACTCGTCCTTTGTGCGAATGTTACCCGCGCCCTTCACGGCTTCCATGTAACCGTTCTCCACCTTCCACTTCGCGTCGCCTTTGTCGCTCTTCCATTTCAACAAATCCTTCCCGTCGAACAACACCACCGCATCCGACGGCGCGGGCGCTCCGTGACTGAACGTCTCGCCCGGCGTCACGACTTTCGGGCGCGGTCGGTCGGGGTCATGCACGTGCCATTGCAGGCCGGGCACCAGCGGCGTGTCCTTATAGCCGAGCACGTCGGCGGCAAAACTGTTCACGATTGAAGCGTTGAAACCCGCGCCGATCCAGGCGGCGAGCAGCAGGGAGGATTTTTGCATGGCGGCAATTCACCAAAGCCCGGGCCGAATTGCAACTGGCAAAACGTTCGAGGTGAGCGGCTCGGTGAACCGCAGCACGCCGCATCGCAAATCAAATTGCTGCGAGTTTCAGACTCGCGCGCCCAAAAAAATTTCCG
>SCTL01000934.1 GCA_004297495.1 Verrucomicrobiota bacterium | reverse complement strand
ACCGCGCACGAGTTCGTTGGTGTGCTCCAGGCTCCGCAGCAAGACGGCGGTGATCTCTGGCTGGGCGGCCCACGGTTCGAGCATGCCCAGCAGAGCGGCCCGCCAATAAGCTGAATCCTCCCGTTGCAACACGTCGAGCAAACCCTCGCGCGCGGCTGGATCGTTTTGTTGCGCGCGCGCGATCCACTCGGCGCGGGTGCGGGTTGGCCGGTTCATTTTCGCGCCGTACCATTTGTCGCAATACTCCACGGACCAATCCACGGTCTTGTCCTGGTGGCAGCGATTGCAGGCGTTGGGAATGTTGAACTTCTTGGTGAGCACCGGATCGGGGATGGTGAAACCGTGATCATGCCGCCAGTGGCGTTGCATGTAAGCCGTCTGCGGCATGTGACAGTTCACGCACTCACCGCCGGTCTCTTTGATCTCCTTCGGCTTGTAACTCATCAGGTCATTGTTCACGAGCACGCCGTTGGTGTCGTAACCGAACACTTTGTGAAAGCTGTGTGTGACGGGATTGATGACCGGTGCGTTCGTGTCGCTGCCGTTGTGGCAGCGGAGGCAGAGAAAGTTTCCGGGCAACCGGGTCTTCGCCGAATGCGGATCGTGGCAATCCAGGCAGATGACACCGCGCTGATGCATCCGGCTGCCGAGGAACGAGCCGTATTCATAATCCTCGTCCCGCACCTGGCCGTCGGCGTAATAACGTTCGCTGTAATCTACGAGCGTCAGTTCGAAGTGATCGGAGAACGGATCGCCCGGTTTGAAATCGCCCGTGAGATCGCTGCGCCGCGCGTGGCAGGAGCCGCAGTCCTGAAGGATTTGCGCCGCGGATGATTTCGTCACTGTCGGGTCCTTGCGACCGGACTTGCCGAATTGATTCTGCCAATCGTTGTGCGCCTTCAGCGGCCCGTGACACGCTTCGCAGCCCACGCTCACCTCGGCCATGGTCGTCTGATAGCTGTCGCTCGTCTCGTCGTAATTTCTGCGCAGCCGCGTGTTGTGGCAGGAGGCGCACATGAAATTCCAGTTCATGCCACGCCCGGTCCAATGTCCCCATTCGCCGGGCCGCCGGTCTTCGTTGCCATAAACATTGAACCACTGGTTCGAGTGCGGATCGTAGGACGCTTCGAGCGTTTGAAATCGCCCGCCAGGAAACTCCACGAGAAACTGGCGCAACGGATCATTCCCAATGACGCGCGTCACGGTGTGCGTCTCGGGCTGGCCGGAAAGACCCGTGCTCGTGACTGTGGCGGTATCGTTCGTCCAGAGCACTTCAGAAGCTTGGGTGCCGTGCTTGAACGAGCGTGCCGGGTCGAAAGCCACGCGGTCGCGTTCGGGTTGCACGGATCGTTCGGCGAGGGCGTGATTGGATTTCTCCCACAATGCGAACGCCTCCTGGTGGCAATCCCGGCAACTCGCCGACCCGCCGTACTGCGCGAAGACGGTTCGTTCGTCGGTCAGGAATGACGGCGCGGGCGGCGCGACGGTTGCGGGCGTGAATTTTTTCTCCGCTCCGCGCTGTTGCCACCACCAAACCGCGAGCAAAACGGCGATCACCGCTCCGGCCAGCGTCAGCGCTTTGCTCCGCTCCTTCTGGTAAAAACGTGGCATTTGGGTGGCGGAAGGGGAGGGATTTGAACCCCCGGTAGGATTGCTCCTACGCCTGATTTCGAGTCAGGTGCCTTCAACCACTCAGCCACCCTTCCCGCCGATTACGACCAACAATTTACGAAACAATAACCAAAGCCGCGCCGCGCCGAGTCTGTCGGGCAGAAGAGGTCTTGCGCAAACTTGATCCGTTACGTTCCATCGCAGGTCTATTTTGCGCGGATCCGGGTGGCAGGCAAGTTGATTCGACGCGGGCCTCGGCAAGACGCGGCGACAATGCTTTACTCCACCTCCACCGTCACCACGCCAAGGATTTTCGTTTCGCGCCGTTGCAGCAGCCGGCCCAGTGGAGCGAGCATCTGCCAATATGCCAACCCAGCCACCCCAGCCAGCGCGATGGAAAGCAGCAGGTTCACCGGCACCGCGTCCGGCCAGCCGGCTTTTTCCCAAAGCAACCCGGCCAGCGGCGGCACGAACGCCGGAATCATCGCCACGGGAAAAATCATCTGGCAAACCATCATCACCAGCATCGCGAGTCCGGGCATTTTCGTCGGCTTCATCGAACCGTGCTGGATGCGATAGGGGACGAGAATGGAAAGCAGGTTGCCGACGAGCCCGACCAGCAGGAGCAATGCGACGAGCTGGAACAGCGCGGCCAGCAGCACGGACAGGGACAGGTGCAGCCACACGGTGATCACCGTCAACAGCAACACCCCGAAGCCGGCGCTGACCGGCAGGCACGCGAGGTTTTTGCCGATCAGGATCAATCGCCGGTCTGCCGGTGACAGGATGAGCGCGCGGAAACCTTCCCGGTCGAAACCGAATTGATTGGCCAGAAACTGGACGAGCATGAAGATCGAGAACGCCACCGCGCCCGTGGCGATGAACGGCTTCACCGCTTCCGGTAGCTTCGGCGCGGTGCGGAATAGGAGTGAACAACCGAGGATCAGTGTCACCAGAAAAGAAGTCCCCCACGCCATTTTCACTTCCGGCGCGCGCAGCATGGAACGGAAAGTGGCCAGCGCGAGCGCGGCAGCTTGTTCGGGCACGGCGGGCAGGCGCAGTTCGAGGAAACGAGTCCCGGCTTTCGCCGGGGTCGGGATCGTGGCGGTCGGTGTGGCGACAGTTTTTATTTGCGCCGCGGCCTTTCCGCCGGACTCACCGTGATAAAATCGCAGCGTGCTCCGATACGCGCGGCGCAAACCGAGCGCGCCGAGGGCGAAGCAGCCGAGCGTGCCAAGCCACGCCGGCAACACGCGCCCTTCGGCCAGCGCCCGCGCGCCCACGGGCAGCCAGAGCGGCGGAATGAATTTCTGCGCCGCGACGAGTTGGTTGAATTTTTCCTGGTTGAAACTTTTGTTGGCGTCGCGCTGACGTCGCGCTTCGGCTGACGTCGCGCCCGGCGTGGGCCGGCCAAATCTGAGAATGACGTTGAAGTAGAGGTTGGGTGCTTGCGCGAGCAGAATGAACGCGGCGGTGATGCCCATGATGACGGTGCGACGGCGGCGCGGATTGCTCATCAACGTGGCCAGCCAGCCCCGCAGGCAATAAGTCCACGCCGTGATCATGAAGACCATGCCCAAGGCGAGCGGGATCAACCACAGCATCGCGGGGCCGCGCGAGATCACGAGGCCAAGGCCCAGTCCCATCATCGCCGGCACGAAAAGCACGATGCTCAAGGCGAGGTGCGAGACCAGGTAGTTCATCACGAACATCTGGCCGAGCGCGACGGGCAGGTGCATCAGGCGCTGGAGGTCAATGCTCTCCGAACGCTGGAGTTCATTGAGCAGGCCGATCAGCCACAAAAACAGGAACGCAACGGTGACGCCGAACCAAATGCCCATGATGACCGGCGGCTTCGCCTCGCCCAGTCCAAATATCCCGCCCAGCAACGCGCCCGCAAAACTCACTCCGCCCAACACAAACATGGAGACCGCGACCACGGCGGCGATGACCGCGCCGAGTCCGCCGCTGCGCGCCCATTGGTTGCGCGTGAGCCGCCAGCGCAGCCAGAGGATGGTCTTGAGTTGCTCCCAGTTCATCTTCGTTGTGAACGGCTGAAAGGCTGAAAAACTGAAACGCTGAAACCAGCCGCGGCATCCGTGCGAATCGTTGGCTGTTGAAATTTCAGCATGTCAGCATTTCAGTTTCCAGCTTTTCTATTCACGCTTCCAGCCAGCTTAGTTTTTGCGCCTCGGCTTCGCCGTTGCCGACGACGGCGAGAAACTTGTCTTCGAGCGAGGAGCCGTCGCGCCGCAATTCCTCCATCGTGCCCTGATGCACGAGTTCGCCGCGCGCGATGATGCCCACGTCCGAGCAAAGTTTCTCGACGATCTCCAGCACGTGCGAGGTGAGGAACACGGTCGCGCCGCGCCCGACGCATTGCTTGAGCGTGTCGCGCAACACCCGCGACGCGACGGCATCCACGCCCTCGAACGGTTCGTCCAGGAACAACAGGTCGGGATTGGGAATCAACGCGGCGGCGAGGGCGAGCTTCTTCTTCATGCCATGCGAGAATTCGAGCGTGAGTTTCTTTTCCTCGTGCGCGAGGTCCATCATCGCGAGCAGCTCGTCGCAACGCGCGCGGATGGTGGCAGGCGGCAACAGATACATGCGACCGATGAACGTGAGATGTTCGCGCGCGGTCAGGTTGTCGAAGAGCGCCAGATTCTCCGGCACCACGCCGATGCGGCGTTTCACTTCGAGCGCGCGGCGCGGGTCGCTCAAGTCCTCGCCGAGAATGCGCATCGAGCCGCCGCTCGGCGCGAGCAGGCCCGTGAACATCTTGATGGTGGTGGATTTGCCCGCGCCATTGGGGCCGAGAAAACCGTAGAACCGGCCCGCTTCGACCCGCAGGTTGAGTTGGTTGACGGCGCGGAACTTCCCGAAGTCCCGCGTCAGATTGGTGGTTTCAATGGCTGGGCTCATGGTGATGACAACGCCCGGCAGACTATCGGGCCGTTGCCGACGGAGCAATCGCGAAGCAGTGGGGCGTGGCGGCGCGTCAGTATTCGAGCAAAACCGAACCGGCCGGCGCACATTCCGGCTTGCTTCCGGCGTGGCCCGCCGAAATTCTCTTGGCATGACGAAACCGGACCATCTCCGCGAACTCTGGCGCATGCAGGACGCGCTGAACAAACGCATCGGCGTGAATACCGAGAACATGACCGACGAGGAAAAAGCCAAGTGGCTCCTGAACTACAGCCGCGCCATGACGCAGGAGATTGCCGAACTGGTGGACAGCGTCCCCTGGAAATGGTGGGCCAAGTATCAGAAGTTCGACGAGCAAAACGCGCGCGTCGAGGTCGTGGACCTGTTTCATTTTCTCATCAGCATGGCGCAGGTGCTGGGCATGAGCGCGGACGACGTGTTCGCCGCCTACCTGAAAAAGAACGAGGTGAATTTCAAACGTCAGGACAGCGGCTATCACACGAAGGACGAGCACGACTCGAAGCATATTTGACGTGGAGCGTGGCGTGTGAATCACCTGCGGATTTTTGAAGGTCATGCCAGCGAGTTTCTGCCGACGGTGCGCGAACTCTTTCTCGAATACGCCAACTCCATCGAGGTGGATTTGTGTTTCCAAAGCTTTGACCGCGAACTGGCGGAACTGCCCGGCAAATACGCGCCGCCTGAGGGACGCTTGTTTCTCGCGATGAAAAAAGCACAACCCGCGGGCTGCGTCGCGTTGCGGAAAATTGATGCGGGCGTTTGTGAGATGAAACGGCTCTACGTGCGCCCGGCGTTTCGCGGGCGCGGACTGGGGCGGCAACTCGCGGAGCAAATCATTTCTGCCGCGCGCAAAATCGGCTACGGAAGGATGCGGCTCGATACGCTCAGTTCAATGACGGAGGCGATTGCGCTTTACGAGTCGTTGGGCTTCGTGCGCATCCCGGCTTACTACGACAACCCCAGCGGCTGCGCGGTCTTCATGGAACTTGAGTTGGCGGGGAAATGAAACTCTCGCCACTTCGGGCAGGGGAGAACATTCAACATTCAACATTCAACGCCGAACATCGAAGGAACGATCTGCCTTCGGTGTTGAGCGTTGAATGTTGAATGTTTCCCATTTCAATCCGCGACTCGCTCCCATTCCTGCCAGTGTTCCAAGCCTTGATAAACGGGCACGGATTCCGCCACCGGTTCGTCATAGACCAGCCGGAACGTTTTGCCGAGCAGGTAGGCGGCGGATTCTTTCGTCATGGGAAACGGCGGCGGCTGGGGCTCTTCGCCGTAGAGAAACAGTCCGACGAGTTTCCCGCCCACGGGCAGCAGGCTGGCCATGCGCGCCGCGTAATCCGGCCAGCGCGTTGGCGGCAGCGAACAGAGAAAACCGCGTTCGTAAATCAAGCCGTATTGCTTGCCGGCGAAGTCGTGCTTGAAAAAATTTCCGTGGATCACGCGTTCGCCGAGCGGGCCGAGCACCTCGCGCGCGTGCGCCACGGCGGGCGCGGAGAATTCGATCGCGCTGACGTCGTAGCCCACTTCATGAAATGCGCGCACCTCGTAGCCGGTGCCGCAACCGGGAATCAACGCCGTGGTCGCGGTGTGCGTGCGATGCAGGTAGGAGGCCAGCGCCGGCGGGATGCCGCCCAGGTCCCACGGCGTTTTGCCGACTTCCCAACGTTTGGTCCAGAAAACGGTTTGCGAACTGTCCGGTTCATTCATAGCGAGTAAAAATGTTTCCACCGCCGCGAGCGGCTGGGGATGAACTGGTAAAACCGCCGCTGTTATTGTCCGCTGGGAAAAGTCTGTCAACCCGAAAGGCGCTTGAAGCCCGCGGCGCAGCAATCTCGCAAGGGTT
>SCTL01000933.1 GCA_004297495.1 Verrucomicrobiota bacterium | reverse complement strand
GCGCAGGATTTGCATGATGGACTGGGCCAGCAGTTGGCGGGCATTTCCTGCCTGGCCAGCGTGCTGCGGCAGGACCTGGACGGGAAGAATGCGCCCGCCGCTTCCGCCGCCGCGCGCATTTCCAACCTGCTCAACTCCGCCGTCGCACAGACCCGCGGCCTGGCGCGCGGACTTTACGCCGTGCCCACCGAACCGTCCGGCCTGATGTCCGGGTTGGAAGAACTGGCCACCACGATCAGCCAACTCTTCAAGGTCCGATGCGTTTTCAAATGCCCGCAGCCCGTGCTGCTCACGGACAATCTCAAGGCGACGCACCTTTACCGCATCGCGCAGGAGGCGACCACGAACGCCATCAAACATGGCCGGGCGAGCCGGATTGAAATCGCGCTTTCTTTCGCGCCGGGACGGATTAACTTGGCCGTGAGCAACGACGGTCGGCAATTGGAAAAAAACTGTGACGCGCGCGACGGATTGGGAATGCGAATCATGAATTACCGGGCACGAGTGATTGGCGGAACGCTCGTGATCCGGAATCGAACGAACACGACCGGAGTGGAAGTGATTTGCCGGACGCCGGCACCGGCCAAACCCGAAACACCAAGCGAACATGGCCCGAGCAGAGTCAAAACCAAAAACGCAAAAGCGAATCTTCATCGTGGATGACCACCCGGTCTTCCGCGAAGGCCTGGTCAGCCTGGCCAAACGCGAACCGGCGTGGACCGTTTGCGGCGAGGCCGACAACGCTCCGCAGGCGTTCACCGCCATCGAGCGCGCGAAACCCGATCTCGTGCTCGCGGACATCGGCTTGCAGGGACGGAGCGGATTGGAATTGCTCAAGGACCTGCGCGCCATCGAGGCGGACCTGGCGGTGCTGGTGATTTCCATGCACGACGAAACCCTGTACGCGGAACGCGCGCTGCGCGCCGGTGCGCGTGGCTACATCATGAAACAGGAGCCGCCGGAAAAATTGCTCGAGGCGATGCGCCAGGTGCTCAACGGCCAGATTTATCTCAGCGGCCCGATGTCCGCGCGCATTCTCAATGCGTTCACCGGCCGGCACGCCAAGGGCGGTTCGCCGATCGCCCAACTCTCCGACCGCGAACTGGAAATTCTCAACCTGATCGGTCGCGGCCAGGACAGTCACGCCATCGCCCGCCAGCTCAATGTGAGTCCCAAGACCGTGGACGCGCATCGGGGCCACATCAAACAGAAGCTGCACATCCGCAGCGGCACCGAATTGATTTCCTACGCCGCTCGCTGGGTCGAGGCGGAATCCGCCGGCGTCTGAAATCGTCTTCGTTCTCCTCCTCCCTGATTCCCCGCCCGACGCGCGCGTAAGAAAATTTCCTACGCCGTCTCAGCGTATCCCGCGGTGCGACCGCGCAACTCTTCCAATTGTTGGCAACCGGGAAGCGTTTAGGATGAGCCGCATGGAAACAGCGATCACAGACCAAACGATCCGGCGGCCCGCGCACGCCGGCCAACGCTCACCGCATCCGTGCCGGGTGATTTTAGTTTATGAGGACCTCCCCTCCGCCATGCGCGCGCAGGATGTGATTTTCCGGCTGACCGCTGAATTGAAACCCAAGTTCGAACTCCACAACGAAGCCTGGAAGTTCGAGCTGTTGCGCTTTCCGCAATTGATGGAAGAGGCAAGGTTCGATGCCATCGAGGCGGACATCATCATCATCTCGGCGCGCAACGAATTTGAATTCCCGGCGCCGGTGATCAATTGGATCGAAAGCTGGCTGCCGGACCAGGTGGGCCGTCAGTGTTCTTTGATCGCGTTGTTCAATCGCGAAGTCGCAACCGCCGAGGAGGTGGAGTCCGGGACGCAGTTCGCCAGCGAATACTTGCAGCGAATTGCCGAGATCGCGGGGATGGAATTCTTTTGCAACGCGGGCAGCCATGAGCGGCGTTTCAACGGGTTCACGCGGGCGATCCCCGCCCTGCAAGCGCGCCGGCGTGAATCGTCCGCGCCCGGGCCGGCTCGCTTCCAGCCCGAAATGCGAGCGTACGCCGTCAACGGCAGCCGTTAGCAAACGTTCGTTGGAAAACCACCACCAAGCCATGCAGCCATTGTCATCAAGCGGCGCGGTTCGAGATCACGTGGTCATCGCGCGGATCGCGCGCCGGCTCTGGCAGGAGGAAGGCGCTCCCGCCGGACGTTACCACGAGTATTGGAAACGAGTTGAAGCCGCTTTGAACACAGCAGATGAAGAACGTGAGACCGCCGAAATTTTGTTACAGCACCAGTTGTTGTTGGAGCGAGCCACCGCCCAACCGCGCGAGGGCGGGCCGGTGCGCACGCTGCGCGCGCTCTGCGACGGCGACGCGCTCGCGCAACTGGACGAATCAACCTACCTGGTCGAAACGACCTTGCCAGGAGTAGGAGTATGGGGGCAAACAGGACATCGCGAAAAAGAGGGCGAAGAGGAAGCGACGCGGTCAAAACGCTCAACCGGCGACGTGGAATTCGCAAGCGGTGTCCTGGTGCCCCCGCCCTTTTTTTGAAGACACTTGTGACTGCCGCCACCCCTGCAAAACCAGCTGAACACACGGGTCGTTCTGGCGAGCGACCTGGGCGGCAGTCCCTTTCTCGATTCGGCAGCGCGGCTTTGCGCGGACACGAAACCGTGCTCATCGTCAGCGACACCACCGCGATGCTCGAGATTCTCGCCGCGCCGCTGCGTCAACTGGGTTACCAGGTGTTGCTCGCGGAGAACGCGTTGCAGGCGCAGCGTCTGGCGGACCTCCGGCCGGAAATCAATCTGCTGCTGGTGGACCTGGCCCAGCCGGAAACCAATCTGGTTGATCTGGCGGCCTGGGTCCATGCGACCTATCCGGAGGTCAAGGTGCTGATGACCGCGAATTCTTTTTGGGACTTGAACCCGCAACTGGCGATCTTGCGGGAAGTTTCCCTGCTGGCCAAGCCGTTCACCGCGCACGAACTCGCGAGCATGGTCCGCCGCGTTCTCGACTAAGGCCTACGCGCCTCTAGGAAAAATTCCTACGCGGACTCCTCCGCCCTCCTACGCCGAACTCGGGGCCGCACGCATTGAAACTTCCGTCGAGCTGAAGAAAGTTTACGCCGTTCATTTGACGGTGGAGACGAGTGAAAGACAACGATGAGGTGCCATATGTTAAGCAACTCTGTGTCGGCGAAATCTCCGAGCCGCAAAAGCGGCCGGGATGGTAAACCCAAACTCCGGCTCCGCTCGGCGACCGGACCTCACCCGGAGAGGAGGTTGCCTCAAGCCGTTCGTTGAGGCCGTTCGTTCGCACGCACCGGGAGCGGTGTGCCCTGCGCTTTTTGTTACAGCACGGTGACAGGCTCGCGGCGAATGCGTGACGAAAAACCCTTCCCCTATTTTATGCTGCGCACTCAGCAGACCGCCTTGCCCGCCCACCTGCCGGAGAGAACCGCCGATCTCGCGCCGGTGGTCGGGCCGACGCCGTTGCGCCTCGTGGCGAAACCGGAAGCCCGGCCCGTGGTACGCGGCAAGTTCCTGTTCGTGGGTGACGAAAAATTTTTCATCCGCGGCGTCACGTATGGAACGTTCCGGCCCGACGCGAATGGCGATGAGTTCCCCGCGCGCGAACTGGTCGAGCGCGACTTCGCGTTGATGCGCGAGTTTGGCATCAATGCGGTGCGGGTTTACACGCCGCCGCCCGTGTGGTTGCTCGATGCCGCGCGCGATCAAAATCTGCGCGTACTGGTCGGCCTGCCGGTCGAACGCTCCGCCGCCTTCCTCGATTACGGCGAGTGCCACCAATCCATCGAACGCATGGTGCGCGAACAAGTCCGCGCCTGCGCCGGACATCCGGCGGTGCTCGCCTACACGATTGGCAATGAGATTCCCGCGTCCATCGTCCGCTGGCAGGGCCGCCGCCGCATCGAGCGTTTCCTGGAAAATCTTTATCACGCCGCGAAGGCGGAAGACCCGGACGGCCTGGTCACGTACGTGAATTATCCGTCCACCGAATATCTTCAGTTGCCGTTTCTGGATTTTGTCTG
>SCTL01000932.1 GCA_004297495.1 Verrucomicrobiota bacterium | reverse complement strand
CGATGCCTGCGGCAACGCCACGACCAACAGCTATCAGATCACCGTCAACGACACCAACGCGCCCACGATCAGCGGCGTGCCGACGGCCAACCAGTTCTTCAGTTGTCCGAGCCAGATTCCGGCGCTGCCCGCTGTGAGCGCGGATGATAATTGCGGGACGCCGGCGCTGGTGCATACCGGCAGCACGAACGGGAGCTGTCCGACGCTGATCACCCGCCGCTGGGTGGCCACGGACACTTGCGGCAACGCGACGACCAACAGCTATCAGATCACCGTCAACGACACGAATCCGCCAACCATTTTGGTGGGCACATCGAACAAGTCCGTCGAGTGCGGCACGCCGTGGACATTCAATGATCCTTCGTTCACGGACAATTGCGGCAGCGTGACAGTAACGAACAGCACGAGCACCAACCAACTTTGCGGCGCGACCTTCGCGGCCACGCGCATCTGGGTGGCGCGCGATCTCTGCAACAACTCGATCTCCGCCACGCAAGTTGTCACCGTGGTGGACACGACCCCGCCCGGCTTAACATGCACCACCAACAAGTCAGTCGAGTGCGGCACGCCGTGGACGTTTGATCCGCCGACGCCAGTGGCGGATGCGTGCGGCACGAACCGGTTGATCATCGTAAGCACAATCACGAACCAGCTTTGCGGTAGCACCTTCAGCGCGACGCGAGTCTGGCGCGCGATTGACGCGTGCAACAACACTTCCGCGCCGTGCAGCCAGGTGGTGACGGTGGTGGACACCACGCCGCCGGGATTGACCTGCACCACGAACAAGTCAGTCGAGTGCGGCACGCCGTGGACGTTTGATCCGCCGACGCCGGTGGCAGATACCTGTGGCACGAACCGGCTCATCATTGAGAGCACGGTCACAAACGCCCTTTGCGGAAATACCTTCAGCGCGACGCGAGTCTGGCGCGCGATTGACGCGTGCAATAACACTTCCGCGCCGTGCAGCCAGGTGGTGACGGTGGTGGATACCACGCCTCCAGGATTGCTTTGCACCACGAACAAGTCGGTCGAGTGTGGCACACCGTGGACATTTGATCCGCCGACGCCGGTGGCCGATGCCTGCGGCACCAACCGGTTGGTCATTGAGAGCACGACCACGAATGCGCTGTGCGGCAACACCTACTCGGCCACGCGGGTCTGGCGCGCGATTGACGCGTGCAACAACACTTCCGCGCCGTGCAGTCAGGTGGTGACGGTTTACGATTCGACGCCGCCCACGGTCAGCTATGTGGTCGCATGGACGAATCAATGCAATCAGCCGGTCGTGTTTATCACGCCGACCAACATCCTCGACGGCTGCGGAACGAACTTCATCACGGTGATCACCGTGCCGGACAGCAAGACGACGGACGGTTTGAATCGCGTCGTGCATACGACTTGCTGGCGCATCTACGACGCGTGCAGCAATTCCGTGGAGGTCTGTCAGAGCATCACGGTGGTGGATTGCGCCGTCGAATATTGCTCACTCACGCAGGGCGCGTACGGCAATTCAGGCGGCAAGTTCAACGGCATCCCGCGGCCCACGCTGATCCAGTCGCTGCTGACCGTGCCCAACACGCAGACGAATTCGTGGGACTTGGTGCTCGGCAAATCGGGACGCTCCATTCGCTTCACGCGCGACTCCGTAAGCTGCATCATCAAGCGTCTGCCCGCCGGCGGACCGGCAGCGGCCTTGCCCAGCGGCATCGGCAATCAAACCTTGTTGCCGGACGCCTGCCAGACCTCGCCGGAAATTCCACTGGATCGCAAAGGCATCAAGTTCCGCAACGTTTTGCTCGGCCAGGCCGTCACGCTGAATCTGAATGCGCGACTGGGCACGAACCTGTTCGGGTTTGTGCTGACGAACGCCATCTCCGGCAACCGGTTCTGCACCATGGGTGCGCTCGCCGGCCCGGATGGGCTCATGGGCACGAAGGACGATCAACTCGACACGAAAGGCCCGGATGGCATTCAGTTAAGTGGCGATGAGTATTCCTCGTTCACGCTGCCGTCCTCGGTCATCAATACGTTGAAGGCCGACCCGACGCTTGGCGGAAACGTCGCCGGCTTGATCGAGCTTGCGAATCGCGCGTTGGCTGGTCAATCCACCGGCAGCGCCAGCCTCGGCGACATCAGCAGCGCGTGCGGCGCGATCAATGAAGCGTTCGACGAGTGCCGTTTTCTCGTACCCTGTCCTTAACGACAACTTGGAGCGTTGAAGGCCGCCGGATGTCAGAGTCCGGCGGCCTGATTTTTTAGGCGATTCGGAACCAACCTTGGCAACTGTCCGTAGAAACTTTGGTTGAACAATCTCCCGCAGAACGTAGATTGCCGCCGCTGAAATATGAATCGAGAACCGGGAGCAACTAAACGAGGTGAAACCGCCGCCGTCCGCGGCGGCGTCTGGCTGCTGTTGTTGCTGGTCGTTGTTCTGGTCGGCGGAATTTTTTGGCTGCGAAATTCTGGAAGCAAACAACCCGCGCCAAATCAGCCCGCCACAAACGCGCGCTTGGTCGAAAACAGAATCGCGGCGTCGAACGAGCCGGCCCAGGCAGCCAGGCCGGAGCTTTCTCCGCCCGTGCCGCGACCGGACGCGAAAACCGCGGCGCCAGTTTCCCGGACCGAAGCGACCGTGCCGCGCAAATCTTTTCCGTACACCAAAACCGAAGCGACACCGCAAGCCCGTCAATTCGTCGCCAACCTCACGCAGCTTCAAGTCACTGACGGCGTCCTCACACCGGTGCAAGCGGCGGTGTGGAAGGAATCGCTGCGCGGTTTGATCGAACAAGGCGCGCCCGCTGTGCCGGCCATTCGCGAATTCCTGGAAAAGAATCTGGACATCAACTTCGAGGGTTTGGAAAACGGCAGCCTGATGGGCGCGTCCACGCTGCGCAGCGCGTTGCTTTCCGCGATGATGCAGATTGGCGGCGACGAGGCCGTAGGCACGGCGTTGGAAGTTTTGCAGACCACCGCCGACCCGGCGGAGCTCGCCTTGCTCGCAAAAAAATTGGATGGCAGCGACGCCAGTCCGTATCACGACGCGATCCTGAACGCCGCGCGCGAGGCGCTGCACCTGGCGGCCTCCGGTCAGTGGGACGGGCGCGATGTTGGCCCGCTGATTGACATTCTGGTCAACTACGGCGGCGCGGCTTCGGTGGGTGATCTGGAAATCTACGCGAACACCTGGTTCAACTACACACCGCTCGCGCTCGCGGCGATGCCGGACGGCACTGGAATCCATTCGCTCATTCAACTGGCCGAGAACAACGGAGGCAGCGTGACGCTGGGGCGGGACATGTATCAGCGCGCGCTCGCCCAGTCGGCGCAACAATATCCCGAAGCGGCGGACGCGTTGCTGCAATTGTTGCAACGAGGCCGCATAGATGTGTCCGCGTGGCCGGGCATCGCAGCGGCATTGGGCGGCGCGACTTTGCAAATCCAGTCCGCACCCATCAGCGGAAAGCCCGCGACGTCCACCGATGCGGCGCAGAAAACTTATCACGTCGCGATCGGCAACCAGAATTACTACGAGCTTCCGCCGGGAGGAACGATGACGGCTGAAGAAGTTCAAAGCCGGATTAGCCTGATTGACCGGCTGCTGGCGGCGACTTCCAATCCGGCGGCG
>SCTL01000931.1 GCA_004297495.1 Verrucomicrobiota bacterium | reverse complement strand
GGCAACATAATGGGAATTCTCCGCGTCGGGAATCAAATCCTAACTGCTGGCGGTTCGCCCGAGGAATTTCTGAAAAGCCACGACTGCCGTTCAATGGTGCGACGGACTCAGTCCCCAACGCTGCGCGTAGGCAATGAATTCCCGGTCGTTGTGCAGGCCGAGTTTCTGGCGGATGTGCTTGCGGTGCGTGGCGACGGTGGCGGCGGTTATCCCCAATTGCGCGCTGATGACTTCATCATCCTGACCGGACACTACTCGCCGCAGTATGTCCTGTTCACGATCACTCAACACTTTTTGAAACGCCTCCGGCTGCGCGAGCCACTCCGCCTTTACCTGGGCGAAGATGGGACTGAAATATGTGCCGCCCTGCACGACGGTTTTGATGGCTTGCATCAAAGTCGAGGGGGAACCGGTCTTGTAGAAATATCCCGGCACGCCGGTCTGCATCACGCGCCAGATCGTGTAGGGATCCATCAACCCGGACATGACGATCAGACGTATTTTCGGGAAACTGGCCAGCAGCCGCTCAATCAGCTCCAGCCCGTTCAGCTTCGGCATTTCGATGTCCACCAAGGCCAGGTCAGGTCGTTTGGCGACGCATAATTCCCAGCCCGCATCGCCGTCCGCGGCGCAACCGACCAGTTGGAATTCAGCGTGTCGTGCCACCCAAGCCGCCAGCGTTTCCGCCAGCAGCAACTCGTCTTCGATAATTGCTATCTGGATACGTCCCTCCGTCATGTGTGTGAACAAAGATAATCAGAAACGTTCCACGCAGCGAGAAAAAAATACCTGAAAAAAAGCACTCGAAAGAAGGTAAACCGTTTGTTCGCGGTGAACGCACCGCAACCCGATGCTGGTCACTATGAAAAGGAAGTACTTGTTCAGCTTCGGGAGGCAAGGATCGGAATTCAAAGTTTCTGTTTTGAGTTTGATGCTGGGCCTCGTCATTCAATCCTCACCGGCAGTCATCCTCAAAGGCAGCGGCGACCCCGCTTACAACACCACGCCGCCGACCGGCGCGCTGGCGGACAGCGGCTGGCAATTCCAAGGACAATGGGGCGGTTTTCTCGGGACGCCCGTCGCTCCGCAGTATTTTATCGCGGCGAAACATGTAGGCGGATCTGTGGGGCAGGATTTCGTGTACGGCGGTGTGACCTATCACACGACGGACTTCTGGGATGACACGAACTCAGATCTGCGCATCTGGAAAGTAGATGGCGTGTTCCCGTCCTATGCCTCGCTCTATACTCAGAGCGATGAATTGGGCAAGCCGCTCGTGGTTTTTGGCCGCGGCACCCAACGGGGCGAGGAAATCTTCGTGAATACCGTGCGAACAAACTACACGACCAACGTGGTGAACTTGAAAGCGCTGGACATTTCCACCAAAGACGCCAGGAAAGAATTCCCCGACGCCACCTTCAAGGGTGGCATGATGACCGTCGTATCCAGCGACGTGGTGACGAACGCGGAACTAAAAGGCTGGAAGTTCGGCCCGGGCGACGGCGTGATGCGTTGGGGTGAGAATCAGGTCATCAGTTCAAGCGGCTGTCTCGTGGCGTCTTTCGATACCGATGGCGGATCCAACGAAGCGTTTCTCTCCGGCGGCGATTCCTCAGGTGCTGTATTCATCCAGGAAAACGGCGTGTGGAAACTGGCTGGGATCAATTATGCAATTGAAGGTCCCTTTGGACTTACGTGCGACGACCCCGGATTCTACGGCGCCATCTTTGACCAATCGGGGTTATACCACGGCAGCTACTTATTTCCGGATGATGGCCACCTCAAACCCGTGTCCTTCTACGCCTCGCGCATCTCGGCGCACCTGCCGTGGATTCAAAGTGTGATCTACCAGTAAATCCAATCAGGGGAAGACACTACAAACTGCAAACCGCCATCAAGCAATAGCAGGATGGCGGCTCGGAAAAGGGAACCAATTATCAAATGCTCACTGGCTTTGCAAAGCGACGGCGCGCGAATTTTAATCCACGGTAAGAAAGCAGACCCATCGCAAAGACCAACGCAGCGGACGTGACAGGCTCGGGCACAACCGTCGTCGCGCCAAGGATGATGTTGTCAAACGAGATGTCCACATTATCGGGCGACCAGCCATAAATTCGGAACTCGATGCTGGTTAAATTATCATAACTAGTGCCAGTCAATGTGATCGTTGGTACCGCACCAAACGTAGTTGCAGTCCTTGAGCCGCTGGCGATGTTGTTACCCGCGCCGAAACCAACCACCGAGTTCTGCACTGCCCAATTAACTTGCTTGCTGCCGT
>SCTL01000930.1 GCA_004297495.1 Verrucomicrobiota bacterium | reverse complement strand
GCGAAAAATTTTCCAAGAGCAAACAAGGCGCTTACGAGAAACCGCAGACCGCCGAAGCCTACGTGAAGAAGTGGGGCGCGGACGTGGTGCGGCTCTGGGTCGCGTCGCAGGATTTCCGCAACGACATCGTCGTGAGCGAGGAACGCGTGAACAAAGTCGGCGAGACCTATCGCGGCATCCGCAACGCGCTGCGCTATCAGCTTTCGAACCTCTACGACTTTGATCCCGCGAAGCACACGGTGGCCGATGACAAGCTCACCGGCTTGGATCGTTGGATTCTTGGCGAGTTCGCAAAGCTGGAGAAGGACGTGTGCGACGCCTACAACAAGTATGAGTTTCACGTCGTCTATCAAAAGATCAGCCAGTTCATCGCCGTGGAACTTTCCTCGATTTATCACGATGTCATCAAAGACCGCATGTACACCGACGCGGCGAATTCCCCGCGCCGCCGCTCGACGCAGACCGCGTTGCATCGGCTCGTGACCGGCCTTTGCCAGATGCTCGCGCCGATTCTGGCGTTCACGGCGGATGAGGCTTGGGAATTCGTGCCCGGCAAACCGGCGAGTTCGGTACACGAAGCCACGACGAAGCCCTCGACGTTCAAACGTTCCGAGGCGGAGACCAGCGCGTGGAGCGGCCTTCTGGCGCTGCGGGAAAAACTGCTGCCCGAATTGGAAAAAGCGCGCCAGGCAAAAACCATCGGCAAATCTCTGGAAGCCCGCGTCATTCTGCGCGGCTCGGACCCGCTGCTGGTGGACGCGAAAACGCACCTCGAATATCTGCGGGAACTGAGCAACGTCTCCCAACTCGAAATCGAATCCGACGGTGACGGAACCATTCCCGTGCAAGTCGTCCGCGCGGAAGGCCAGAAATGCGAACGCTGCTGGCATTGGGAAACCGACGTGGGTTCAAGCTCCGAGCACCCGACGATTTGCGGTCGCTGCGTCGAGGCCGTGAAACAATTCAAGGCGTGAATGCAATTCCGGTAGGGACGCGTTCCACCGCGTCCCAAATTAATCCGGAAAGGATTGGGACGCGGTGGAACGCGTCCCTACCAATTATTTAACCCGCCGTCGTCGGATCAATGATCGTCTTCACTTGAGAAACGCGGTTCGCCGGGAAGCCGCCTTGCCGCGCGTGCTCACGGATGATCTCCTCATTCGGCGCGATATAGACGCAGTAAACCTTGTCGTTCGTGACGTAGCTCTCGACCCACTGGATTTGCGGGCCGAGCTTTCTCAACACGTCGCAAGATTTCTGGGAGACACCTTGGAGTTGTTCCGGAGTCAATTGACCCGCGCCGGGAATTTCGCGTTCGATGATGTATTTGGGCATGGCGGGAATCTAGCACTGCGCCGCCGCCTGACAAGCGCCGCTCGCGTTCGAGAGTCTTCCGCATTGCTGTCGCGAGCGAATCGGCTTTCAATGCTACAAACGAACTGGATGAAAAACTTCGACTGGGAACACATCAAGAAACTGGCGCTGGAAGAAGTGGAAGCCACGCTCTCCGAACTGCCCACGCCGTTGCGCGAGCGCGCGCGGCAACTGCCCATCACCTTCGAGCGCGTGCCCAATGCCGGGCTGATCGCGGATGGCATCGCTCCGGACACGCTCGGCTTGTTCACCGGCGCGGAGTTCGCCGAAGAAGGCCACGTGCCGTTGCCACCGCAGATTATTTTGTTTCTCGAAAATCTCTGGGACTTCGCCGAAGCGGACGAGGATTTCTTTTGCGACGAGGTTGCGACCACGCTGCTGCACGAACTCGGTCATTACCTCGGCCTAGACGAGGATGACCTTTATGATCGCGGGCTGGATTGACGGTTGCGGCGACTTTCCCCTTTGGCGCGGGGAGAGGCGCGTGCTACTGTCCGCGGGTGAACAAGCTTACTTTCGCTTCACTGGCGGCGTTGCTCGCGTTGGCCGTCTCGTGCGCCACCAAATCCGCTGACGCGCCGCCCGCCGCCTCAAAAACTTCACCGGCGACTGAGACTCCTGCCACTGTTGCGCCAACCAGCAGCACCGCGACGAATGCGGCGGCCGAGTTGCGCGAGTTGATGCAGCAGGACGACGACGCGATGGACGAGGTGGACAAGTGGATCGTCGAGAACGACGCCTTTACCATGCAGGGCGCGGGCGTGCCACAGGCGGAATTGAACGCGCGCATCCGCAAACGGCTCGATCCCATCGGCGCGGCCTACGTGGATTTCATCAAGCGCCATCCCAACGATTGCGAGGCGCGGATTGCTTACGCCAGTTATCTGGACC
>SCTL01000929.1 GCA_004297495.1 Verrucomicrobiota bacterium | reverse complement strand
GCATTTTCGATCTCAGGGCCGCATCCGGAACCTCAACGTTCAACGTCACCAACGATTACGCCGTGACCGGCGGATCGAACTATTGCAGCACCTCGAGTGGCAATGCGGTGGTTAATTTCGCGAAGAGCGGCGTCCAGACTTTTACCGGCGGCGGCGTGATCAGCCCGCAGGGTGGCGTGGTCACTTGGGTGGTCACCAGCGCTTCGACCGTGAAGGCGGCCACGGCGTTGACCCTCCCCGCGTCGAACAACATCAATGCGAACTTCGTCATCAACGGCGTGTTTGATCTAAACGGGCAGAACGTCAGCTTTGATCGCCTGACCAACGATGTAATCGGAGTGGGGGTTGTCACCAATGGCGGGACGGCGGCTTCGGCGTTCACCGTCGGGGCCAGCGGTGGCAGCAGTGTTTTCAGCGGCACGATCAAGGACGGTCCCAATCCTCTGAGTCTGAGCAAAGCCGGCGCCGGAGCTTTGATGTTGGTCGGAGCGAACACTTACGCGGGCGACACCAGCATCGCGCAGGGGTCATTGACCATCACGAACATTGGGAACATCGGCGTGAGTGGCAATATGGGGCAGGGCACCTTCATCAACCTGGGTTCCACTGCTGGCAACGGCACGCTGATTTATACCGGTCCCGGTGAGACCACCACGAAAATCCCCCGACTCAGTTCCAGCAGCGGCACGGGCACCCTTGATCAATCCGGCACCGGATTGCTGAAGTTCACCGGCTACTCGGCCAGTGGCGGCGGTAGCACCACCCACACTCTGACCCTTCAAGGCTCGACCGTTGGTGCGGGAGAAATGTCCGGCGTCATCTCCAACGGTCCGGCGTTTACTGTGAACCTCCAAAAATCCGGCAGCGGCACCTGGACACTCTCGGGCAACAATACTTATTCCGGCACGACGACGATTGGCGTCAACGGCACCGGTACGCGTATCGGCGTCCTGCGCGCGGCGGCGAATCAAGCGCTGGGCAGCGGCACCGTGACGATTGGTCCCGGTGGAAACGATGCCACGGCGCGTTTGGAATTATCGGGTGGCGTCAGCCTCAACAACCTCATCTCGCTGTCCCAGCGCAACAACACCACCGCCGCAATTGAAAATATCAGCGGCAACAATGCTCTCTCCGGGACGATCGCCCTCAGCAGCGGCGGCAGCGATGCCCGGGTTCAGTCAGACGCCGGCACTCTGACGCTGGGCACGGCTGCATCGGCTGCGGTTTCAAACACCGTTGCCGCCTCCACTCGCATCATCACACTCCAAGGCGCAGGCAACGGAGCCGTTGCCGGCAACGTCGTGAACGGCACCGGAACGATTGCCTTGACCAAGACAGACGCGGGCACGTGGACGCTTTCCGGGGTGAACACCTACTCGGGCGACACCACCATCAGCAACGGCACGCTTGCCCTGAGCGGCTCTGGTTCGATTGCCAGCACGCCGACGATCAATGTCACCTCCGGCGCGACGTTCGATGTTTCCGCCATCAGCTTCACGCTCGGCGCGGCGCAGACGTTGAAAGGCAACGGCACGGTCAACGGCGCGGTGACGGCGAGCGGCACGATCGCTCCCGGCGCGTCCATCGGGACGCTGACGTTGAACAATTCGCCGACGCTCAGTGGCACGTTGTTCATGGAGATCAACACCACCAACTCGCCCGCGACCAACGACCTCCTCGTCGTCAGCGGCAATCCGCTCGCCTACGGCGGCACGCTCACGGTGACGAACACCGGCAACAATCTGGTCGGCGGCGAAGTGTTTGACCTGTTTGACGCGACAAGTTTCAGCGGCGCGTTCAGTGCCACGAACCTCCCGACGCTCTCCGGCAGTTTGAACTGGTATCTCGGCGACCTCACGGTGAACGGGAAGATTTATGTCAACCGTCCGCCCACGGCGAACAACAAAAGCTACCCGCGCTCGGCGGGCGCGAGCGTGTTGATCCTCAAGTCCGATTTGCTGAGCGGTGCGGGCGATTCGGACAGCGGGGACAGCGTGAGCTTCGACACGCTGACCAGCGCCGGCTCCCAAGGCGCGACGGTGAGCGAAAGCGCCAGCGCGTTTCTCTACGAACCGGCGAACAACAACAACGACACGCTCACCTTCCGCGTGAAAGACAATCGCGGCGGCACGGTGACCAAGAACATCAGCATCACTGTGGACGGCAGCGGCAGCGGCGGCACAGCGCAGACGATCACGCCCACGAGCAACGGCATGGTAGTAAGTTTCGCCGGCATCCCCGGTTTCAAGTATGACGTCGAGCGTGCCGACGACGTGAGTTTCACGGTCAACCTGACGACACTGGCGACAACCAACGCGCCGGGCAACGGCCTCTTCAGCATCACGGATGCGACGCCACCGACGCCGACGGCCTACTACCGATTGAAATACAACCCGAATTGAGATTCAGCAGAGCCACGACCGAGAACCCTAACGACTTAAAACTATGAAACGAATCTTAGCGACGATGGTGCTGGTGCTGGCAGGTGTGATGACGGGTAGTGCGGACACCGTGACGACGAACTGGAATCTGAGCACTGGGAAT
>SCTL01000928.1 GCA_004297495.1 Verrucomicrobiota bacterium | reverse complement strand
CGACGCCAACTTTCTGTCCAGCGCGATACACCGCCAGTCGCTGTTCCAACATCGGCAGCCGGCCAATGGGAAAACTCAACACGGCAAACTGGCCGGACGAAACATAGCTCAGGACTCTGCCCGCGAGCGTTAAATCCGGCGTGACGGTGGACTGAATCTCGCTCGCTGATTTCTTCGCCGGTTTCTTTTCAATTTGTTTTGATTCCGCCCTCTTCGCGACTACTGGCAGCAGTGGAGTCTTTTCATTCTGAGTCTCCGCTGATTTCGCCAGCACCGGCGCGCCTCCGGACGGCGGCGGCACGGACGCAAAGCTCGCCGTCTTGTGCGTGGAACATCCCGCGCCCAGGACAAGCGTCAACGCCAGCAGAGCGGAAAACAATTTCATGTGTTAAGTAAATCGGTTGCGGCGACGCGGGTCAATCAAGTCTCGGCAATGGCAGAGCCGTGATTCTCCATTGGAGCGCGGGCTTCAGCCCGCTTCGATGTAGAAATTGCAGGCGACGTTGAAGCGGCATAAACGCCGCGCTCCGCAGATTAAGGCACTGCCCCGGTAATCACCGTGTCGCTGTGCTCATACGCCGGCGCGCAGCAGCAAAGCAACCGCAGCGTCTCGCCGCCGGTGTTCCAGAGCTTGTGTTTCTTTCCCGGGGGAATTGCAATCGCATCGCCCGGCTTCACGTCGCGCAACTCGGCTTCGATCCGCATCCGGCCCGTGCCGTGCGTGATGAAATAAATCTCCTCCGCGCGCGGATGAAAATGTTCCTGCGTGCTCGCGCCTACGGCCACGCGCGCCTCTGCGAGACTCTGATTGCGGATCGCGGAATTGCGGTGCGCCAGCAACTCGCGAATCTCCGAACCGTCTCTGGTGATGAAGGACGGGACTTCGTTCAAGTTCTTGATGTCCATGCCGCGATTTAACCACGGATGAACTGGGATGAACACGGATTTTACTCCGGCGTCGCAGTCACTTCCGCCGCATTGCGTCGCATGAGTCCCATTTGTCCCAACACTACGCCCGACGCGATCAGCACCATCGCGATCCAAAACGTCGAGGTTACTTTCTCATGCAACCAGAAATGCGACCAAGCCATCGTGCTCAGCGGAATCAGGTTGTTGAACAGCAACACCTGGCTCGTCGGCCACTTGCTCAACGCGTTGTTCCAAAGCGCGAACGCAATCACGCCGCCGGCCACGATGCAGTAAAGTTGAACGCCCGCCATGTAAGGTTCGAGCGGCAAGCCGCGCTGCGCGACTTCGATGAATGCAATCGGCGCAAGCCACACGCCCGCGCGCCACATCGTGTGCGCCGAGATTTCCGCGCCGGTGAGATTGCTCGCCAGCGCGCGGCATTGCCGGCCGTAATTCACCCACAGAATGCTCGCCGCGAGGCCGAGCAGTTCGCCGGTCAGTTTCAGCGACGATTTCTGCAACGCCGGCCAGACCAGCACCGCCACGCCCGCCAACGCGAGCCCCGCCGCCGCCCAGCGACGCGCGGAGAGTTTGGACTTGTCCGCAAAGCTTTCCCACAACAATGCCCAGACCGGCGACGCTCCGAGATACAGCGCCACGTGCGAAGGCGACGTGTAACGCACCGCCCAGTTGAACGCCACGATGTAGGCCGCGAGACTCAAGCTGCCACGCAGCCACAGCCGCAGTTTCACGTCGCGCGCCGGGCTATGATGCGTCCCGAGCCAGCGCGTCCACCGCAGCACGCCAAGCAACAGGAAGCCGGCGCAGAGAAATCTCGTTCCGCCTGTAAACACCGGCGGCCAGGAATTGACGAGCAGTTTCGTGCCGCTGTTGTTTCCGCCCCAAAGAAACACGGCGAACAAAAGACTGATGGCGACGGCGAGATTGGTTTGCGGACGCAGCACGCGCAGAGTTGTAACAACCGCGAATTGAAATAGCCAGCGACACTAAGCGGGAAGAATTTGGGCGACAGGAAACGTAGTCACGTGGGCGCGGTTATGATAGTTCGCTGACACACTCATGACGGAAATAGCCAAATGTCCTGGGACTGATTGGTGATTTCTGAATAACTAGACTTGCAATCGTTTCCCACAAGCCGAAACTCCCTGCGACCACGAGAACTTAGAGATTTTTCACGCCACAACTATGCGCGGACTAGCCTTCTTACTCACGCTTGCCCTTGCACTCGGCACGCTCAGTGGACATGCCGAACCGACTCAAGGCACAAATCTGACGGCAACCGCCGATTCGAAGGAGGCAGCTCTGAAGTTCATAAACCTGGTGACGAATCTTGCCAAGATGGCTGGGATGACAAATCCGACTCTAAGTGAAATCACTACGAATGCGGAGGCTCGCCAGAAAATAATGAACGTCATGACAAACCTTCTCATGGGAGCTGAAATGGAACGAACGAAAGTAGTAATTACGAATGTGGTGAAGATGTGGGAACAAAACGCACTGCCAGGCTTGCGTAAGGGCGAAAAAGGGGAAGGCACATTTTATCCGTTGACGAAAGAAATGCAAAAGGATTGGGTGGCGGAAGGATACCTTGACCAGCGAATGGCCGACGATGTCGCTGACTGCAAGTATGCATATTTTTATCGGTTCAAGCCCGAGAATGCAAATTCGCTTTACTATATGTTCTGTCAGTCCGATAGCGGCGAGGTGAGGTTGATTTCGGCATATCAGTATGCTCGAACGAATTTCGTCCGGCTTCACGTGGACCAGGAGCCCGAACAGAAAGCAAAGCAGTGAGCATTCGCCGAGGGTTCTCAAAACGCAGAAATTGGTTTGACCGCTCCCCTGCCCGGCTTAACTTGCCGGCATGGATCACTCGCCCGGATTTCTCAGTCTCGTCAACGACGCCAAGACGCGCGTCACCGAAGTCAGCATCGCCGAGGCGCGCGCGCGGCTTGCCGCGAATCCCAAGGCCGTGCTCCTGGACGTGCGCGAGGATCACGAATGGCAGAAGGACCACGCCGCCGAAGCCGTGCATCTCGGCAAGGGAATTCTGGAGCGCGATCTGGAGAAACTTTATCCCGACAAGAACGCGGAGATCATCATGTATTGCGGCGGCGGCTTCCGCTCCGCGCTCACGTGCGACGCCGCGCAAAAGATGGGCTACAAGAAAGTCTCCTCGCTCA
Organism: Verrucomicrobiota bacterium; assembly: GCA_004297495.1. Taxonomy (GTDB): domain Bacteria; phylum Verrucomicrobiota; class Verrucomicrobiia; order Limisphaerales; family JADLHS01; genus SCTL01. The sequence goes on along the minus strand of SCTL01000928.1, from coordinate 1,128 downwards.
TCGGCGGCTACAAGGGATTGGTCGCGGCCGGCTGGCCGATGAAAAGCGGCGCGTGATCTCCGCCCGCGCCGACGCGTGCTCAGTGCGTTGAATAACTGAACCGGTCCACCACGATCGCGCGATAAAACGGCCCGGCATCCGTGGGCCGTTTCGTGACCAGGAAATCCACGTTGTTGCGGTGCGTGTTGACAATCGGGCCGTTCTTCCAATTCACGCCGTCGGCTGAACTCAGCAGCATGACGACCTGCCCCGGTGACGCGGTGTAACGCAACAAAGTTCGTCCAGTGACGAGCCGCGAAGCTCTCAACAGTGGGCACTCAATGATGGGCGCACGCAAGGCGAGTGAGATTTTTCCGGTCAATCCTGAAAAGTCGCTCACGGCGATTTGATAGGTCTGGCCTTCTTCCGCCTCGAAGTTCGAAAACTCCATTCCGCCGCCAGTCTGAGCTACGACTTGCAGACCCTCCAAACTCTTGCCCCGATACACACCCAACGGAAACGCATGATCACTGCTAGTCAAGGCCAGCGCGACGGTACCGCTGACTGGTGCCCGCCAAGTCCACCACACGGTTTTCCCATCAGTTGAACCAGCAAGCAAAGGTTCGCCCAGTTGATGGGTCGCGCCGGCGTTGTAACTGGTGGCGTTGGCGGAAATGCTGCGAAGCTTGATGCGTCGCTCGAAACTATCGTTACGCGCGGGCTTGGTGAGCGCGAGATAAAGTTCAATGTCGCCGGTCGTGCCTTCGTTGCCATCGAACGCGATCTGGTAAGTCTGGCCTTTAACCGCGTCGAAAGAAATGGCGTTGGGATAAGCGTCGAGTTGCAACGGTAGATTGTTGGCGGGAGTCAGTGAGGCGACGTTCGTGCCGGTGTAGGCGGCGAAGACCGGGAAGAATGGCGCGGGTGGATTTTGGTCAGTTTCGATGCCGCAGGTTGGGTAGACTTGCACCAACTGCAGAACCAGCCCATAAGAGTCATAACCGTTGTAGCCCCCCGATGGAGGCGCGTAGACGGGAATTTCAGCCTGCGAAAGCGTCGCCCGCCCGGACGCCGAAGCGGTCCACGAATACCAAACTGAACTCCCGCCGGGATTTCCCAAGTGACTCGGCTCGTTGGCTTGCTTCGTCG
>SCTL01000927.1 GCA_004297495.1 Verrucomicrobiota bacterium | reverse complement strand
GCATCTTCGGCGACAGCGTGACGACCGACCACATCTCGCCCGCCGGTGCGATCAAGAAGAGTTCGCCCGCCGGAAAATTCCTGACGGACAACAGCGTCGAGTTCGCCGACTTCAACAGCTACGGCTCGCGCCGTGGCAACGACCGCATCATGACGCGCGGCACGTTCGCCAACGTCCGCATCAAAAACCTGATGCTCGGCGGTGAAGAAGGCGGCAACACGCTCGGACCGGACGGACAGAAGACTTCCATCTACGACGCATCCATCGCCTATCAAAAAGCTGGCGTGCCGCTCATCGTGATTGCCGGACAGGAATACGGCACCGGTTCATCCCGCGACTGGGCGGCGAAAGGCACGAACCTGCTCGGCGTGAAAGTCGTCGTCGCGCAAAGCTTCGAGCGCATCCATCGCAGCAACCTCGTCGGCATGGGCGTGCTGCCGCTGCAATTCAAGGACGGCACGACCGCGCAAACCCTCAAGCTCGACGGCACGGAGACCTACGACGTCGTCGGCCTCGACGCGAACCTCAAGCCGCAGCAAGACCTCACGCTCAAGATCACGCGCAAGAACGGCGCGGTGGAAAACGTGAGCGTCCGTTGCCGCATTGATACGCCCATCGAGATTGATTACTACCAGCACGGCGGAATCCTGCCGTATGTGCTGCGGCAGATTGTGGCGAAAGCTTGATTCAAAACCCACAACGACGCCGCGCTGGACTTTCCCGCGCGGCGTTTTTGTTTAGAGCAGTTTCAAAAAATACGGTGGCCGGAGTTTGGGAAGTTCGTCGCGTTCTCCCTCACCCTGACCCTCTCCCGCTGGGAGAGGGAACAGGTGTTGGCCGTCTCAAGTTTTTCGGATGGTGGTTCGTCAAATCCCGCGCCCAGTTTTTCAGTGCGACGGCGCAGGAGACTCCCTCTCCCAGCGGGAGAGGGCTGGGGTGAGGGAGAACATTCCAAGCTGCCCATGCGGCTACGCTTCAACTGAGAACGCTCTAAAATATTCTTTTCGTCTCCCCGTCGCACCGGGCCGACGCGAGACAAGCATCCATCACGATCTGGGTTTTCAAAGCGATCTCCGGCCACTCAGTATTCAATGAGCCCGAGCGAGCTTGAGTCACAAAGTTGCGGATCATGGTCGTGTCCTGCGCGATCGCGTGGCCGGAATCACGCAACGCCACCGCATCAGCGGGGATTTTGCTCCCGGCGGGAGCTTTCAGCCGGTGCTCAATCTGGTTCACCTCAAACGTCGGCTCGTAAGTGTTGAACGGATGCACGAAGTCCGGCAGATGCAAACTGCCGCGCGCGCCGCTAACGGTGAACCATTGCTGCGATTCGGCTAGAAACGAACAATAGAACCCCGCCGAAGCATCACCATCGAAAATGAGTTCGCCAGAAAACTGCGTGGGCACGTCCGCGTCCGCAGCGCGCGAGAGGATGCGGCCGGAAACTTCGCGCGGCATCTGCCAGCGCATCGCGAAGAGTGCCATCCGGATGCAATACCAACCCAGGTCGCCGAGGCAGCCCGCCGGTTCGAGCGATGCTTGCACGCGAATGTTGCCGCGAAAATCCCGTTGATCGCTCTGGAAACTGAAGACGGACATGATGCGCCGTATTTCGCCGACAGATTTGCCGTCATTGAGTGCGGAGCGGATTGCCGGAAGTCGCCCGTTGTGCATGAACATCACGCCGTCCATGAACTGCACGCCGTGTTTCTCGCAGGCGGTGATCATCTCGCGCAAATCCGCCGCGCTCACAGCGCACGGTTTCTCGCAGAGCACGTGTTTGCCCGCGGCGGCGGCGCGGAGCACCCATTCCTTGCGCAACCCCGTCGGCAATGGAACATAAATCGCGTCCACCTCGCGCGATTCGATCAACGCCTCATAGCTGCCCAGTGCGACGGGGCGTCGCTCGAAGGGCATCGTCGGCTGGCAGTCGTGGAGGAATTGCTCCGCCTTGGCCGCGTCGCGGCTGGCCACGGCGGTGACGACGGAATTGCCTGAGTTGAGAATCGCATTCCAGTTCTTGCGCCCGATCTGCGCCGTGCTCAGAAAACCCCAGCGGAATTTGTTCATGTCACAGATTGGGATTTGGCCGGCGCGCTGGCAAGCCGCGTCGCTGCCTCACGCACGCGTTCCAGAATCACGTCGGCCATCAACGGTTCGCTGCCGACAGCGGGGGAATACCACACGAGCTTGTCATGCTTCTCCGAAGGATTGCGCCACGTCGGCTGGCCATGCGCGTGACGCTCTTTGACGATCCGCTCCGGTTCGCCGAGCAACACGGGAATGTCCTCCACCACGTGCAAGCCGTCGCTGATGAAGAAGGGGACGACCACGACGTTGCGCGTCGTGGCGAGCGAATACACTTCGGCGATGCGCGGGTCTTCCTCCATGAACACGGCGTGAACATCGGCGTAAATCTGTTTCCCGCGAATCAACTCGACCTGACGTTCGATGGAACGGCGCGATTTCTCGTTCCGCTCCGTGCCGTGGCCGGCGATGAACAACGTAATATCCTTCGGCTTCGGCGCGCGTGGGAACGGAAATTTTTCCACGACCTCGCGGGCACGCGCGAGGATCACGTCGGTCATGCGTTCGTGGGTGCCGACGGGGGAGCAGTAGTTGAGGGTTGAGAGTTGAGAGTTGAGAGTCGCAGGGCAGCCGGCAAAACCCAACTCGCGCGGGATGACTTCGCTGGCGAAGTAGCCTTCGCTGATGAACAGGGGAACGATGAACACGCGCGGCGATTTGATTTCGGCGAGAACTTGTTTCACCTGCGGCTCTTGTTTCCAAAACGCCTCGCGCACTTCGGCGAAGATTCCGCGCCGGCGCAACTCGGCGGCGTGTTGCCTAACCGGCAACGCCGAGTTCTCGTTCAGCGTCGTGCCGTGGCCGAGCACGACGAGCGTGGCGTCGGAAAAAATTTCGCGATTCACGCCGGTTGGTTAGCGGAATCCGGTTCAAGTCGCAAGCCGGCGAAATTTAGAGCAGATCAAAACAAGTCGTGGCCGGAGCGCGGCGTTTACGCCGCTTCACCGCCGCTTTGCCAATTACGTTGAAGCGGGCTAAAGCCCGCGCTCCTTCAGAAAAATTGCGGCCACAGTATTTTTGAAACTGCTCTAGGAGTCACCTCAAAGCGGGCGCATCCGCTCGCACAGGAGCGTGGACGCCTCGTCCGCGAGTCT